>CAYJHX010000188.1:1255-4621 GCA_964369395.1 uncultured Desulfovibrionaceae bacterium | reverse complement strand
CTATCTGTAGCGCCATGAATGTCAGTGGTCTTTACATCAAAGCTTTCTTGTGCAGATTTTGTATCACCACCAAGAGCTTGCACAGCATCATACCGAGCTTGTGCATCAGCATCGCCATTGGTTGGCGGAGTGGTTTGTAAAGTATAGGTATACGTGCCATCAGCTTCCACAACAAGAGTACCATAGGTACCATAGATAGTTGTACTGGCGCCTGCAGTTGTTGTATCTACAGCTTGACCGTCCACAGTAATGGTTTGCTCTGCAAGGGTATCACCATCTTTGTCAAAGTCGGTAACAGTAAGCTTTCCAGTAACGCTTTGATCTGCAAGGTCATCTTCTGTAACAACCATGTCAGCAGGAACATTTAAATTCAATTCAGGCTTATCATTGGTGCCCATGATGGTGACAGTTGTGGTTACTGTAGTGGTATTAACACCGTCAGAGACTGTAAAAGTAAGCGTTTCTGTGTGCACTTCACCTAAATTTAAGCTATTATTGTCGCCGTCCTTAAAGGTGTAGGTAAAAATACCTGTGCTATGATCGATAACGATATCCCCAAACTGCAAAGAGTCAGCGTTGCTTACATCATAATACAACGAGTCGCCTTCGGGGTCGCTAGCAATAATTTGCCCTTTAGCGGTAAGGTCACCCGCATAAGCTTGGTTAGGATTATCAGAGATACCATCCTTATTGGCATCTAAGATGCTGCCGTCAGCTTCGCGACCAACACCAGACTCGATAACATCAAGGCCGCCCACAAAAGCATCTGGGCCTTCATCGGGAAAAACAGTAATGCCCAAAATGGTAGGAGCACCGTTTACAGGAACAGCTTCAGGGGCTTCGTCGATGGCGGCAACGGCAGGATATTCTTGGTCAAGACGGCCAAGACGCTCAATACCGCCAAGCAAAGTACCGCCGATGGTATCTACGGTAGTACCACCACTCGTGGGGGTAGCACCAGCTGTAGGACCAGCCGCAGGCATTAAGTCGTCTCCCAAACCGGCAAAGAATTGTTCGCCGCCAATTTCAGCATCGCCCACCACAAAAGTAGGCATATTTTCAGACGTATAGGCCTTATAAAAGTCTGTTAAAGAAACGGAAGAGCCGTCTTCAAAAGCCATGTTTAAATTGTCACCCGCACGAGTAAGGGTAGCATCTCCGGTCTCAAATTGAAGCACTAAACGGTCTTCAGCATTAGGGGTAATGGTAGTAGTTTGACCAGCAGCTGGCTTTTGTAATTGAATGTCGGCCATGATAAATTCCTTTTGTTATAAAGCTGAGGCATAAAAAGCATATAACAATGCAATTATGCCAAAAAATAAAACACAACAAAGCGTACAGAAAACCTGTACTATCAAATATAAGGGAATAATATGGCGCTTGATATAAAGAGAAAGAAACCAAGCGACGGGGCGTATTGCCCCAGGCTAAAAAGCCTACAGATACGATATATAAAATGCATCCGTTCATTGAAGGGACACCTTGGGAAGATGTCCACACGCGAGAGTGCGTGCTCAGTCTCTACCACTAGGGCATATGCTTGTCAATCATTAAATAACAACAATTTTCAAAAAAATCTAAAACTTTTACAAAACATAACGAGCAGTTATTTTGCCAATGAAAAAGCAATAAGACAAAAATGGGTCACATTTCGCGGTTAAAACGGTAAAAAAATACTGGCATCCATTGTATGAATGCCAGTATTTTTTCTCTTGCTCCTACAGAAAGTTTCTGCTCTGCAGGACGATTTCTTTTTTAGCAGCTTGCAAATTTTGTCATTCTTGCAAGACTTTCTTCCTTGCCAAGCACAGCCATAACGTTGGGCAAATGTGGCCCCCCCATATAACCAAGCAAAGCCACACGCAAAGGCGGGCCCACTTGTTTAAACTTCAAGCCATTATTCGCCACAAAATCGTTGAGAGCTTTTTCAAGAGCTTCTACAGTAAAGTCTGTTATCGTTTGGAAAAATTCCGCTATCTTTTGTACAAGTTCAGCACTTTCGGGCGAATGCGCTTTCTTCATGGCCGCATCTTCAAAGGTTAAATCTTTTGCTGTAATCAAAAGAGGCTTTAAGGCTTTAGCCAAATCCACCAAATTAGCAGCACGCTCTTGAAACAACGGCGCCATAATTTCTAGCTCTTCGCTTGACACCGTGATAAAACCCTCAGCCTGCACAAAGGGCAATACTCGCTTTGCCAAATCTTGCGGTGTTAAAGCGCGCAAATAATGAGCATTAAGCCACTGTAATTTATCTGGATCAAAAGCCGAAGCAGAGGCATTTAAGTTCGTCCCATCAAAGAGCTTTATCAAATCTTCCATGCTAAATATTTCTTGATCGCCATGTGACCAGCCAAGACGTACCAAATAGTTAACCAAAGCTTCAGGAAGCAAACCGTCTTGTTCGTATTCAATGGTAGCACGGGCGCCGTGGCGTTTTGAAAGCTTTTGCTTATCAGGCCCCAAAATCATGGGCACATGCCCAAAAGTGGGCAAATCATAACCAAGGGCTTCAAAAATTAAAATTTGACGTATGGTATTAGAAACATGATCGTCTCCGCGCATAACATGCGTAATCTGCATATCATGGTCATCCACCACCACAGCCAAATTATAGGTGGGCATACCATCAGCGCGACGTATAATCATGTCATCCAATTCGTTCACATCTACGGTAATGCGCCCTTTAGCCATATCTTCATAGCTGACCTTACCCACCAACGGAGTTTTTAAGCGCACGCAATGCCCAACGCCGGGACCCACATTTTTTTCGCGACAACAGCCATTATAACGAGGTTTTTCCCCTTTGGCTCTGGCAGTTTCGCGCATGGCCTCCACTTCTTCCGGCGTACACGAACACCAATACGCATGACCAGAAGCAAGCAACGAGTCCACAGCGGCATTGTATTTTTCTGTACGCTGCGTTTGATACACAGGCTCACCTTGCCAGCTCAAACCAAGCCAGCGCATAGAAGCCAAAATAGAATCGGTGTATTCTTGCTTAGAGCGTTCAATATCGGTATCTTCAATGCGTAAATAAAATTCGCCGTGATTATGCTGCGCAAGCAACCAACAAAAAAGCGCCGTGCGCGCACCACCAATATGCAAATGTCCCGTAGGACTAGGGGCAAAACGTGTTCTGATCATATATTCTCCGTAATTGCAATTGCAATGAAATGTAAGAAACAAAGGGCTATCACTACAATTTTCAAGAAAAATGCACAAGTAATTTTTTGATTCCACGCCCAATGAATCACAGCGTTTACATGTAGGTATTTTATGTGGGGGGAAGGAAACCCCTTTTGCTAGCGCCAAAAAGGGGTTTCCGTTGCCCCCCCGCGCCCCCCAACCGGCCCCAAACCCCCGGAT
>CAYJHX010000188.1:0-1245 GCA_964369395.1 uncultured Desulfovibrionaceae bacterium | reverse complement strand
ACAAACCCTGCTTTTATTTGTTGTTTTTTTTGGGGGGGGCAATCAACCCCTTTTGGCACGCCCAAAAAGGGGTTTTCCTTCCCCCCACGTCCCCCCATCCTTCCCCAAAACGCGCTTATTTTTAGAAATTTTACAACCGGCCTCATTTTTTCATGTTTTATCACAACCTATTTGCTTTTCTTACGCCTTTACCATAGCATGTTTCGGTAAATACAAAAAAGAGGATAAAAAATATGTATGAACTCGTGCAATTAACCGATAGCTGTTATTATATTGAATGTCCTTCAAAAATCGGTATTTTTCGAATAAACGATACCGATGTTTGTCTTATTGATAGCGGCAACGACAAAGAAACAGGTCGCAGAGTACGTAAAATTCTGGACGAGCAAGGCTGGAAACTCAGCGCTATTTATACTACTCATGCCCATGCCGACCATATTGGCGGCAATAAATATTTACAAGGGCAAAGCCAATGCCCCATTTACGCCCCGCCCATACATACGGCTTTTGCAAAATACCCCATACTGGAATCTTCTTTTTTATACGGCGCCTGCCCCCCCAAAGAACTACGAAATAAATTTTTACTGGCCGCCGAAAGCGACACCGAAGAGCTGCGTCCCGAAAGCCTGCCTCAAGGCCTCACAGCCATTGCCCTACCCGGACATTTTTTTGATATGGTGGGTTATCAAAGCGCCGACGGTGTCGTCTTTTTGGCAGACTGTCTGCTCAGTCAAGAAATTTTGGAAAAATATCAAACAAATGTCATGTACGATGTGGAAGCCTATTTAGCGACCTTAGAAACAGTAAAAACACTCAAGGCGCGCTTTTTTGTGCCCGCCCATGCCAAAGTCACCGAAGATATTGGCCCCTTGGCTCAATACAATATAGATAAAGTGCACGAAGTGGCCAACAAGGTGCAAGCCCTTTGTGCAGATCCCGCGCACTTTGAGGCTATTTTACAGAAACTTTTTGCGGCTTATGGCCTTAAAATGGACTTCAACCAGTATGTACTGGTAGGAAGCTCTCTGCGCGCCCTCCTCTCTTGGCTCAAAGGTGCAGGCAGGGTAGAAGCATTTTTTGAAGATAATATGCTTCTGTGGAAAGCTACCGCATAACAGGACGTGGGCAAGCCGCGCAGCGGAGCAAAACAAAATCAGCCGAAATGTATTTTCGGCGCCCGCGACTTTTGCGATGTTTGAAAAAATGCACCCTGCGTCGCCAAACTTATTTTTTACGTTGCTCTCG
>CAYJHX010000187.1:0-4624 GCA_964369395.1 uncultured Desulfovibrionaceae bacterium | reverse complement strand
TGCGTAAAAAACCTTTAGTATCTAAAGGGTAAGCATTAAAAACGCTTTCGACCCATGCAGAAACTACGTCCGTTTTCTTTTGGCGAAAAAGTTCCAAAGTATTCATATATAAAGAGTATCCTACAAGTAAAGAGTATTTTGATAATACGCGTTTGTTTGCTTAGAAGGTTGGCACGACATAAGGTTGAATAAAACTACAAAAGATGCTGTAAAATCTTATGTTTAGCGCACGTAATAAATGGCTACCCCTGTGCCGAATAAGGGCGGGGAAGCATGTTCTTTTTATCTCAAAGCAAAACTCCTCCTGTTCTTAGGCCATAAAAGGGGCTTACGTCAAGGTGTTTGTGTGGGTAGAGGCATTTTAACGTGAACATGAAGACCGTATGGCTGTGTGTTTTTGTTTAAAACAGCGTCATGAGAAAATAGGAAAGCATTCTTCTTCAGCTAACTTGATACTTTCGCCATTTAGTATTAAATGTAATATCTGTGGAAAATAGATAGAATTTTATAATAAAAAAGTTTTTTTCTCTGAAACTATAAAAATGGGGGAGGAATTGTGAATTTTCTCAGTAAAATATGTGTCTTTTGCTTACTGACGTGTATGCTTTTTGCGCAAAGCGCCGTTGCCAGGGAAAAAGAGAAACAACAGAAAGCACTTCTGGATGCTGTGAGATCTGGCAATGAAGCATCTATACAAAAACATCTTGCTGATGGGGTAAGCCTAGATGAAACCTTTCTTTTTGCTTTTCGCTTTTATGGTCCAGAAGTTCCTAACCTTTTAAAAAGTCTTTTAGATTTGGGCGCTCATGTCAACTATAGCAATTCTTATGGAAAAACGCCGCTTATGGCTGCTGCATCCAGCGGAGTCGACAAGGTAAAGGTTTTGCTCGAGCACGGCGCCCAAGTGAATGTGCTAGATAAAAATGGATACTCTCCTCTACTCTACGCTCTTTCAGACCGTCACCTCAAGAAAAACATGCTAAAGCTACTTTTAGAAAAAGGGGCAGATGTTAATATACAAGATCCTTTTGGCTACACCCCCCTTATGGCAACCGTACTACGATATGACGACATAAAAGATGAAGAAGTTTTTGATATGCTTTTAAATCAAACTAACAATATAGAAGTAAAAAATAGATTTGGCGAAACAGCCCTTTTTATAGCTGCGCGACAAAATAGAGATTTTCCTTTTCAAAAGCTTTTAGCAAAGGGGGCCGATATTAGGGCGCAAGATAAAGATGGCACAACAGTGCTTATGGTTGCTGCAGCCGACGGTGAATTTGAAAAAGTACAAACCCTGCTTGCTAAAGGCGCACATGTGCATACACGTGACAATGAGGGAAAAACAGCTCTTATGCACATCATGTTTGGGCGCTTTAATGATGTGCGCTATGTATCGCTATTCCACAATGCCGGTTTAGATATTAACGCTAAAGATATGCAGGGTAATACGGCACTTTATTATGCCGCCGCTGAAGGTTTAGAGAAAATCGTAAAAGCTCTCTTAGATGTAGGGGCTAATATAGCTAGCACGAATACCGCAGGGAAGACAGCTCTTGATATAGCTATAGAAAAATCTTTTACAGCGCGTGATAATGATGCACACAAGAGGTATGTTGCCATAGCAAAGCTTTTAGACCCTAGTGGAGCCAAGCTTTCTCAAGCGCAGGCCGACCATATAAAGAAAAGAAAGAAAACAAAGCATTTTAGCGATGAAGATGTGCAGAAATTTTTGACGGCAGCCAAACAGGGCGATATAGCCACGGTAAAGGCTTTTCTTGATGCAGGCATGTCTGTTGATGCAGGCCTCTATGGTGGTCAAAGAGCATTGGTTTTGAGTATAGTTCATGGGCGACCACAAATTGTGCAATTGCTTCTAGATAAAGGAGCCGATGTTACCCGTACTTATGACGAAATGCGTATATACGCCATGGGTGCAGGAAGGGATGTTGCGGCGGAAATGTCTACGCGCAAGAAAGACTTTGATAAAGTACTCCTGCTTATGCAAACACATCCTGCGGCGTATGGCTTGCTTGTGAAAGATGATAACAGGGATTTTGTTAAAAAATTCATAGCCTCCGGAGCGGATGTTAATTTTAAGGACAAGTATGGCAGAACGCCGCTTATGCTAAGCATTCTTGCATCTAATTGGTTTGCTTTTGAACAGCTTCTTGCAAATGGGGCTGATGTTAATATACAAGATATGAAAGGAAATACAGCCTTGATATATGTTGCCCAACTAAACAACTCTTCAGGCACGAGTATTTCTCATATTTTAGCAAAGAACCCCGATGTTACTTTAGAAAATAGACAAAAACGTACGGCACTTTTTTATGCAAAAAAAGAAGCTCGTTACAACTATCGTTATGATTATGGCATGTATAATATGGGTGCGCTTATCAGGCTTGAAGACTATATAGCTTCTTTGCCTAAAGAGAAGGCTGCAGACCCCAAAAATACCCTTAATCAAGAAAAGCCCGCGGTGCAGCCCTCCCCTATGCCCGAAAAGGCACAGGCATCACCGCAAGCCCTTACATCGTCCCATGTGCAACAGTCGACGATACAGACGGCTTTAGACGCTGCCGGAGCCACGCCCCCCGCACCTAAAAAGCCCGGTATTGCCGTTATTTTGCCTACAACGCAAGACATTGTGGGGCTACAAAGCTTTGAGGCAGATACTACGCCCGATAATCATATTCGTGTGGTAGCCCAAAGCCCATCGCCCCTCATTGGTGTGCTAGTACAAAACATCAATGGAAAAGCAGGAAGTTGGAAAACAAAACAGGCCAAGGGGAAAGCCCAAGGGGTACTTTTAGTGCAGCAAAATGGCAAGACTCTCAATGCCCAAGACGCTCCCTTTAGTCTTGTTGTAACACAACCTGTAGTATTAGACTTGTTCATGCAAGATAACGGCGCCATTGCTCATGCACAAACCCGCATGCGTGTCATATTCTTTCATGAAGATGGCTCGCGTCTCTATGCTGTCATTCAACGCTAAAAAAAGGGATAGCGTAAACGTACTGTTTTTTATAAACAGAAAGCTAAACACTCTATTGCACATAAAATAGATAAATTATCACGAGCATAAAGAATCTACTATTTTCTTCTTGACAAGGAGAATGAAATTTTATATACGTATAGACCACGTTGACGCACTCGCGTTGTGACGTGCTAAAGTGATATTGTGCGAGAATGGCGGAATTGGTAGACGCACTGGACTTAGAATCCAGCGCCGGACGGCGTAAGAGTTCAACTCTCTTTTCTCGCACCACTTAGACTTCCCATAATATATTCATACTCTTTACCTCCTTCAAAGGAAACTTTGAGGGAGGTTTTTTTGTGCCCTCATAAAACGTTTATGGGGGCTTTTTTTATACCTTTGCCAGTAAAAATCATCAGGAGGAATCATGTCTACACGCATCAGAATTGGACAGGGACGAGTTGAGTTTATTGCACATCGTGAAGAAATCCTCAAACGCATTGAACAAGGGTATTCGATTATTCGTATTCATGAAGAGCTTACAGAGCAAGGAAAATTGACCATGGCTTACCCAAGCTTTTGTGCCATTGTGCGCAGATACAATCGGCAACAACAAGAGCGGCAAAGGATGCCCATGGAAAACCAAGAAAAGAGTCAACCTAAGAATACCGACACAAAGCTCATAGGTCAACAACCAAGTACCTTTGGAAAAGGAAAAAAGAAGAGTTTTGAAGATATGTTCGGTAATGAAGAAGAGTAGTTTTGTATTGAGCGAAACATCCCGCCAAGGGATGTCGTTGTGTCCCGGCGCGCACAACCTGATGAGCAAGCCAAAATGTTAATGGAGATTGAATAACAAACACAAACAAGCTTTAGAAAAAGCGAAAGCTCTTATTGCTACCAACAACAAGAGCCCTCATAGGTGATTTCTCACCCCTTTCTTCAAAAAAGGTGTGGTTATCATACCCTAAAGGGTAACCCGGCGTCAAGTCATGGGGTCTATATTTTTACGCTTTTTTTAAGGTTTCTTCAAAAAAGGAAGTTGTATGGAAACCTTTATTCCGAAAGGAAATGTGCGTGGATTTATCATGCCCGATTTTGTATTTAGAGATAATAGGCTCTCGCTAGGAGCAAAAATACTGTATGCCGTCTTTTGCAATTTTGCAGGAGAAAAGGACTATTGCTGGCCATCGCATGAAACGTTGGCTAAGCTTTTAGATTGCTCTGTTTCTACTATCAAGAAATATATTGGCGAACTTGCTACATATAAACTCATATCCTCTTCTATGGGCAGTAGAGTGCGCTCTTGTGTATATCATTTGCTCAAGCCTAGCAAAGATACTCTTTTTTCTCAAAAAACACCTAGTCAGAATCTGCCTAGTACCCAGCCAAAATCTGCCTACAATCTTAATCTTAAAGAAAATAATATATATATACCCCCTATATCCCCCAAGCCTTTGCTTTGTGCCAAACCTCCTGCCCACCCAAAGACGCCCTCTTTTTTCCAAAGGGGGCGGGGGGATTTTTCATCTGCCAATAAGGACTTTGAGGAATTCTTTGAGTACTACCCCAAAAAAGAGGGGAAAGAGATAGCACGAAGCCTTTGGCATTCCTTGTACAAGAAAGGTGTTTTGCCATCCTTAG
>CAYJHX010000186.1:0-4638 GCA_964369395.1 uncultured Desulfovibrionaceae bacterium | reverse complement strand
AAAGGCCTTTTTTTGTGGTTACGAGTTGACTATAGATGGAGGCATCCATAACACGCCCATAGTCCACGTAGGTGCCGTTTTTATCCACAAAAAACACATCGGCGCCCATATGAGACTTGCCCGCTTCTCCATAAGAAAAATTTGGTTTTACGGCATTTTCTAGCGCAGCCAAAACCCCCGTTACTTCGTTACCCACTTTTCCGTCTTTATAAATGGGCACAGCAAGGGCAACATAAAAAAAGCTTCCGTCTTCTGTCTTGGTAATGGAAGAAACAGCAAAGTTTCCTTGCAGGGCATGTTTTACATAGGCGCTCTCTTTTACTGTATATTTCTTTCCGGTGACCGAATACGCATTTCCTTGCAAATCAACCACCAACATATCTTGCCAATGGTTCTTTTCCATTTCACCAAACAAAATGGCTAGCTTTGTATTCATACTTACAGTAGCGCTGGAAATATAAGGACGCGCGGCCATTTCTTGTAAAAGAGCACTTGTTTTTTCAAGACGTTCTGTGGCCACTTCAGCGGCATGGGTTGTACGACTTTGTATGGTTTGATGTATATTATTGTGCAAGACACTTTGTAAGTGCACCACATAAAAAAAGCCCAAAGCCATCAACGCAAAAGGTATAGTACAAAGGAAAATGATAATCTTTTTCACGCCAAATTGTTCTATTTTTCGTAATAACATACAATATATCCATGAGCATTCTCGTAAAAAAATAAGAGCCTTTCCCCTACGAAAATGTTTTATTAATTATGAGTGAATACTATCTAGTTCGTTTACAGGAAAAGAAAAATCATAGCAAGCTCTCTTTACAAGTGTCAAAGCCTAGGATAAATTCTTGCACACGCTTAGTAGGCAGTTAAAGAATTTGTTATATCTTAACGTATCCTCTAAAAAAAGCACTTTCAACCACAAATTTACTATCACCTTTCCCTGTTTTTTTGTAGTACAAACCGCCAATAGTAATGAGTATACGATTATGGACAATTCTTCACGCAAAGTGCTTCGCCCTACCCGCCCCCATAAAGGCAAGCAACTTTATTCGTTAAAAGACCTTAAAAAGGCAAAAGAGCAAGAATTTTCCGACAACTTTCATCTTGGCTTTCATTCACCGTATCCCTCGCCACGAAGTTCTCTCTGGTTAAAAGCAGCTCTGTGGTTTGGCTCTTTTTTTCTACTTCTGTTGTTAACAGTTGCCAGCGGCCTTATCTATCTCACATCTCCTTGGGGAGAAGAGCACCTTACAGAGATTGTCGAAGAAAGCGTCAATCATTTTGGTGAGTCTATGGATTTACGTATAAGCATAGGCTCCCTCGGTGATTTGTGGGACGGGAAAATACATATTGTGAATTTACGTGTTTACGATACCTACGGCCCTTGGCTTCGTATAAGTGAAGGAACCTTACATCCCGATTGGGTAAGCCTTTTGCGCAGTATTGTGGCTTCATGGCGCTATACACGCAATAAATCCATACCTGACACTTTTTTTAGGCACAATACCCCCATATCTTCTTTATCTGACAAGCGCAATAAAACCCATCAATCCGATATGGAAAATTTGCCCTTTACTATAGAGCAAGAAGAAAAAGCATGGCAAGAAATGCAAACTACTTCAAAAGCTCAAAATCCAAACACAACCGAAGAGCATACACGCAAAAACTTGCAAACCAACCGCAACCATGACGCCTTTGTGCATAACTTACTGAGCGCCAAAGATATTTTAAATAACAAAGTAGTTCTAGGCTTGCGCACAGGCACGCTTATCAATATTATCATGCCGCGCTTGCCTCAATATGAGCATAGCACTTCCTCTGCCCCCATTGACCCACAAAACCTTTTTGATTTTCTTCCCCCTTGGCTTGCACTGGACGTAGGCGAGCTTGAGCTTGCCGATTTTCAACTAGGATCTGATGCACGCTCCATCAACTTTTCTACGCGCATACATGGGCAAATTAGTGAAGAAAGACTTCTTTTACGTACCACGCTTTTAGCTGCAAAAAATATTTCTTCGCAATGGGTTTTGCCGGGTATTCACGAACTTCCCGAAGATGTGAAACTATCCTTAAGCGAAATGAACAACTTTTTGCAAAGTGATTCTAGAAATCCTCAAGCCAAATACGGGCCATTGCTAAAAACACGGCGCATTCTTGGTTTTTTAACTCTTGACTATGACCAAGGCGATATAGATTTACGCTGGCAAATGCAAGATTCGTTGCTCCTTCCTTTGCTTTTTAATGGCGTTGACATATTGTGGACTCGCTCACGTATTTTAGCCCAAATTTCTGCATGGCCTCCTACTCCGGAAGAGCCGCTACAAGCTCGTTTTGTTTCCCGCTATGGTTTACGTCTGGTACAAGACGATCAAATTATCCCCACCTCTTCTTCATCAGGACAGATATTTTGGGACAGCAACAAACTTGTTTTTCGCGATATGAGCATACAAAGCCCTTTAAAAGAGCCCAACTTTTCTTTGAAAGCAAGCCTCGGCTACTCACCACAAAAAGGTTTTGGCTCGCAATTTAATCTTGCCATCAAGGATATTACCCCCCTTGCCACTGTTCTGGGTATAGATACCAAAGAATTTCCTATAGGGGGCGCTGTTACCCTTGACTCTTATGTTTCACAAGGTGGGGATCTGCTTTTCTGGTGGCGTAAACCTCTGCCCCCCATCCAAGGGCATCGCTACCTTCCTGGGTATTATGCCAATCCTTATGATGGTAGTATCCTCGCCAAAAGTATTTTACGTTATATCAACAAAACCCTTACACTCGCTGATAAATTGGCCAACGCCAAAACAACGCAAAACGATACTGTTGTTAAAAATAATGCAACTAACACAACAAATACAGGTACTCAAGCAACGAACGACAAAGGACAAAAAGAACAAGGAGAGCAAAACAGACAAGCCGTTAAAAATTCTAAAAATATGCCCCCCTCTCACGCATTAAGAACGCCCAGACACCTGCATGCAACACAGCAGACAGCGTCGCAACTACAAACACCACAACAGCAAGCAAAACAAGGGCAAGGTAACAGCCCCTATGCGCCCACCTACTTGGGACCCATGCCTACGCCTTCACAAGGCATTGACGGCCTCTTTTATTCTTTCAAATTTGAAAGTCCTCTATTGCAAGTACCCAAAGGGCACATCAAAGATGTCTTTTTTAGCATAAATGGCACCTCAGCCCATGCGGCCAGTACCCCCGAAGGACAAAGATTTTATGACCAACACAAACTCGACGACCACGAGCAAAGCACGCTTTCTGATTTTAGCAAAGATGGCTTACCACGCGGTATATTAGGAAAAGTTTTTTTACGTTTTGGCGATATTTTTCAACAAGGCACGGGGATACTTACCGGACAGATGTTTGCTGGCGGCGCCTACCCAGGGGCAAAGTCCTTCCAATTACGTCTTCATGATATGGAAGCCAAATTCCCTGGGCTTTCTGGCGATGGAGATCTCGCCTTTGCCTATGCACTGCCCATAGTCAAAAGACGCTGGCCCTGGATAGACGGTGATTTGAATATATCTATCGATGATTGGGATTTCATTTCTTCGTTGTACGATGCGCCCGTACGAGCCAAACAAGCTCAACTGTACTCCACGTATAAATCTGTTTTAGACAAAAATGGTAAGCCTTTACAAACGTTTCAAGCGCAACTCACCACCGACAGGCTTGACTCCAAAGATTTTATGGTACGCCGCGCCTTTGCCAAGGCCGAAAGTCGCCATGTGCACTCGTTGGCAGACACCGTAACCCTTTCTTTTGGCAGCTCCAGAGAAGCACTTGCCCGTAAACAGCACTATACCCCCGAAGCACACGTGCCCATCTTTATCGCAACGGTAGAGCTAGCCTCTGGACGCGGTGGGCCCGTACGCTGGAATTTAGGGCGCGGCGATGTAGATATTACAGGAGAAAAAGCCAACTTCACCCTGCATATGGCAGGAGAACTTAACGCTCTGCTTGAAGGCTTATTCAATTTCCGAACTCGCGCACTGAGCCTTAAAGAAATTGTGCTCAACACAAAGCCCAGCACAACATCACAACGTACAACACAAAAGAAAACGGTACCGTAAAATATAAAGCAAGAGTTCTTGTGGAAAAGCGTAATATCTTTTTGGGAGGCGCTGCCTCCCAACCCCTCCGCCAAAGGGGATAATCCCCTTTGGAAACCTTATATAACAGACCGTTAACAGAATTTTGCAATATACTTCTATCTAAGATTTTCTACGCAAGCATTCCTAAAAAAACTTCTATACAATAAAAAGTTTTGGGAAAAGGAAGGGGGTGTGGGGGAAGGAAAAAACCTTTTTTCAAAAAGGTTTTTGCTTCCCCCACAAAAAATAGATCAAAAAAACGAGCTTGACGCAATAGATGCCCCTTTTTCGATTACCAAGATAACGCTTGGTCGCATGTTCTATGCGACACAAGCTATCGCAAGCGTCGCCTGCGCATGGAATAAATCCATGCTTGCCTTTGGCTTGCTCCGCTGCGCGGCTTGCCGCATTCGGCAGGGCGTTCAAAAAGGGTAAGATACAAGGCAAGTGAAGTTTTTTCTTGAAGCCATAGGACTCTTCTGGTCCATGGCAAAAGAAAAAACAAGCTTAACGAAGTAGATTACCCTTTTTC
>CAYJHX010000185.1:0-4646 GCA_964369395.1 uncultured Desulfovibrionaceae bacterium | reverse complement strand
CTATTTTCTTTCTTGACGAGAAGGCCCCTCTCCCTTAAGATAAATCGTTTTGTACTACTGCGCTTTGTCTTAGTCTTTTTAGCCTATACAAACGCATCCAGAACAAAGCCCAAATTGTCACCATTAAATAGCAAATGAGACACACCAACCATGCCAAAACGCACTGATTTAAAGAAAATTATGGTCATTGGTGCAGGCCCCATTGTCATTGGGCAAGCCTGTGAGTTTGACTATTCCGGCTCTCAAGCTGTAAAAGCACTCAAAGAAGAAGGGTTTGAAGTTGTTCTTGTCAACTCTAACCCCGCCACCATCATGACAGATCCCGGCCTTGCCGACAAAACGTATGTAGAACCCATCGAGCACGACACCCTTGCTGCCATTGTTCGCAAAGAGCGCCCCTGTGCACTTTTGCCTACCCTTGGCGGACAAACAGGGCTCAATGCTGCCCTTGCCTTGGCTAAAAGCGGTGTTCTTGAAGAATGCGGCGTAGAGCTTATTGGCGCCAGAGCCGATGTCATTGAAAAGGCCGAAAGTCGCGACCTTTTCCGTCAAGCCATGGACAATATTGGCGTAAAAATGCCTGCTTCCGGCATTGCCCGCACCATGGACGACGTGCGCAAATTAGGCGCCACCCTCCCCTTTCCATTAATCATTCGCCCCGCCTTTACCCTTGGTGGCACAGGTGGTGGTATTGCTTATAATATGGAAGACTTAGAAAACATTGCTGGCGGAGGTCTTGCTGCTAGCCCTGTTTCTGAAGTCATGATTGAGCAATCGGTCATTGGCTGGAAAGAATTAGAAATGGAAGTTATGCGCGATAAAAATGACAACTGCGTCATTGTCTGCGGTATCGAAAATATCGATCCCATGGGCGTGCATACCGGCGACTCCATCACCGTAGCTCCCATCCAAACCATGTCAGATGTAGAATATCAAAACATGCGCGAAGTTTCTATTGCTATCATGCGTGAAATTGGTGTGGAAACAGGTGGTTCTAACGTACAATTTGCACAAAATCCTGCCGATGGCCAATTGGTTGTCATTGAAATGAACCCCCGCGTATCGCGCTCTTCAGCATTGGCCTCCAAAGCTACAGGCTTTCCCATTGCAAAAATTGCTGCAAAACTCGCCATTGGCTACACCTTGGACGAATTGCGCAACGATATAACCCGCGAAACCGCCGCCAGCTTTGAACCTTCCATTGACTATGTGGTTACCAAAATTCCCCGCTTTACCTTTGAAAAATTCCCCGGCGCCAAGGATGAACTGACCACAGCCATGAAGAGCGTGGGTGAAGCCATGAGCATTGGACGTACCTTTAAGGAATCTTTGCAAAAAGGTATGCGTTCTATGGAATTGGGCTACCCTGGCCTTGGCTTTGGTTTCCGTTTACCTTATCAAGATAAAGAAGCTGTGCTCGCCTCCTTGCGCACTCCCAATTCAAGACGCATTTTAGCCTTACGCGAAGCGGTGCGTATGGGTATGACTGACGATGAAATTTTTGACGTGGCCTACTTTGACCCTTGGTGGGTGCGCCAAATTCGTGAAATTGTACGCATGGAAGAGCGCCTGCTCAACTTTGGTCTGGCCAATGACATGACTCCTGCTAATCCCGAATTGGCAGAAGTATTGCGCGAAGCCAAGGAATTCGGTTTTTCAGATCGCCAGTTGGCTGAAATGTGGAAACGCCCCGAAGAAGACATCCGCCGCGTACGCAAAGAGCTTAATATTTTACCCACATATTATCTGGTAGATACCTGTGCTGCGGAATTTGAAGCCTACACCCCCTATTTCTACTCCACCTACGAAGGCGGTGAAGAAATGGATACCGATGAGCGTAAAAAAGTCATCATTCTAGGTGGTGGCCCCAACCGCATCGGACAAGGTATTGAGTTTGACTATTGTTGCTGTCATGCTTCTTTTGCTTTAAAAGATGCCGGCGTTATGGCTATTATGGTCAACTCCAACCCCGAAACGGTATCTACAGACTATGACACTTCCGATCGCCTCTATTTTGAGCCGCTCACTTTTGAAGATGTCATGCATATTGTGGAAAAAGAAAAACCTCACGGAGTTATCGTACAATTCGGCGGGCAAACACCGCTCAATCTTGCAGTACCACTCATGCGCGCCGGTGTGCCCATCCTTGGTACCTCTCCCGATGCCATTGACCGCGCCGAAGATAGAGAACGCTTTCAAGCTCTCTTACAAAAACTTGATTTAAAGCAGCCCCCCAATGGTACAGCTAAAAACTTAAAAGAAGCTCTTGCCGCTGCCAATAACATTGAATATCCTGTGGTAGTGCGTCCTTCCTATGTGTTAGGCGGGCGAGCTATGGCCATTGTTTATGATGATGAAGAGTTAAGCGATTACTTCAAACATCATGTCCCTGAAGACTTAGAACATCCCATCCTTATTGATAAATTCCTCAATCAAGCCATTGAGGTAGATGTGGACGTACTTTCCGATGGCACAGAAGTTTATGTAGCTGGCATTATGGAACATATCGAAGAAGCAGGCATTCACTCCGGCGACTCAGCTTGCGTATTGCCTTCTTTCTCGCTATCCTACGACCATGTAGCTAATATTGCTTTGCAAGCCGAAGCATTAGCCCATGAATTGCGTGTGGTAGGACTCATGAATATCCAATTTGCCATCAAAGAAGACACCATTTACATCCTCGAAGTGAACCCTCGTGCCTCGCGCACGGCTCCCTTTGTGGCCAAAGCTACCGGTGTCCCCCTACCCTACTTGGCAACCCAAGTTATGCTAGGCAAAACCCTTGAAGAGCTTGACCCTTGGGCCATGCGCAAAGGTGGATTCTTCTGCGTAAAAGAAGCCGTATTCCCCTTCAATCGTTTCCCCGGAGTGGACGTGATTTTAGGGCCAGAAATGCGCTCTACTGGCGAAGTTATGGGCATGGGCCCCACCTTTGAAGAAGCTTTCTTGAAAAGTCAGCTTGCTGCAGGGCAACGCTTGCCTCAAAGTGGTAAAGTGTTCCTTTCCGTCAATGATCGCGACAAACCTTTACTTGCCTCTGTGGCGCAAAAGTATGCCGACCTTGGCTTTGAACTTTTAGCCACTTCCGGAACAGCCAATTTGTTACGCGAACAAGGCCTTACAGTAGAGACAGTACGCAAGGTCTATGAAGGACGTCCCAACGTTGTAGATTTGCTCAAAAACCATGAAATTTCCTTGGTTGTGAACACGGCTTCCGGTAAACTGACGGCGCAAGATTCCAAAGCCATTCGCCAAGCAGCCTTGGTATATGGCATCCCCTATTGCACCACCCTTGCCGGAGCTAGGGCTACAGCCCGAGCCATTGGCGCCCATCGCCATGAAATTCATGTGGAAAGTTTGCAAGAATATTATGCACGTAAACATGTGCAATAAAAAGAAGAGTATGGTATGAAAGCATCCCTTGTTTTAGAAGACGGTTTTACCCTTGTTGGAAAGTCCTTTACTGGCCCCGTTGAAGGCGGTGGTGAAGTGATTTTCAATACTGGCATGACGGGCTATCAAGAATTGCTCACCGACCCTTCCTATTGCGGTCAAATGGTGTGCATGACCTATCCGCTCATTGGCAACTACGGTATCAATGCTGAAGATATGGAATCTCATAAAGTGCAAGTGGCGGCCCTGCTGGTTAAAGAAGTCTGCAAAGAACCCTCCAATTGGCGTTCTATTATGACGCTAGCACAATTTCTACAGCAGTATAATATACCCGGCATTGAAGGTTTAGATACACGCTCTCTCACTCGGCACATACGTATTCACGGTGCCATGCGCGGGGTTATCTCTACTTCTTGCCATGATGTGGAAGAACTCAAAGCTCGCGCCTTAGCGCTGCCCAGCATGGAAGGACAAAACCTTGTTTCCGTGGTGGCGCCACAGTCCCCCTATATCTGGACAGGAAAAACCACGCAGAATGTCACCCTTGATTCCAACGGTGCGCATACATGGAAAGGCACAGGCATTCGCCTAGCTGTCTACGACTATGGTATCAAGTGGAATATTTTGCGCCTATTAGAGGCACAAGGCTTTGATATGCTTGTGGTTCCGCCTAAGTTCTCTGCTGCAGATGTTAAAGCCAGCGGTGCTGAAGCTGTGTTTTTGTCCAATGGCCCCGGCGACCCCGCCGCCCTAAAAGACGAAATTGCCATAGTGCGTGAACTGACAAAAAGTTACCCCATTGCTGGTATCTGCTTAGGGCACCAACTTCTTGGTCATGCCCTTGGTGGCACTACCACCAAGTTAAAGCACGGACACCATGGCTGTAATCACCCTGTGAAAAATCTACAAACAGGACGCATAGAAATATCCTCGCAAAACCATGGTTTCTGCGTAGATATATCTTCTGTGCCCGATGTGGAAATGACCCATATTAACCTCAATGACAATACGCTGGAAGGTTTTGCTCACAAAACTCTGCCCATCTTCTCGGTGCAACATCACCCCGAAGTAGCCCCCGGCCCCCTAGATAGCCAATACCTCTTTAAATATTTTAGAGATGTTATTGGTAAGCATTTAGGAAAGTAGAAAGCGTTTAGTTTTTCTGTGGGAGAGGGAAAAACCTTTTTGAAAAAAGGTTCTTTCCCCGCCCCCCCCCCCCCCCAGGTACCAAAAAAAAATTATTTTTTAGTTTT
>CAYJHX010000184.1:2053-4661 GCA_964369395.1 uncultured Desulfovibrionaceae bacterium | reverse complement strand
TTTTTCAACAGCCTGTTAACGACCATCCATTTTAAGCAACGTATCAAGCACCTTAAGATCAGCAGAAAAGTCATCAATATCATTACGCAACAAGCTCTTATGTTCGTTAGCAAACGCTTGTTCAAGTCTTTGCAATATTTCACCGCTTTCTTTTAAAGCAGCAAGCATATCTTCGTTATTATTATTATCTCCTACCTTTGAGCCAGAAAGACGACAAAATTTATCTAAGACAGAGTGGGTAGCGGGCAAATAACGACGTAAAAATTTCTCCCCTACTTCTTTATCGCGATTATCTTCTTGCATGCAAAGTACAATAGCATCGGCTGCAAGAATCAAATTCTTCAAAGATTTTTGCATATCTGCCGGTATAAGCAATTGCTTAGAACGTAGCTTCGCAATAGACTCTTTGTATACTTCGTAAGGGCCATCTTTCTTTTCCACAGGTTTATTTTCTATAATGGCGTCTTTTGCATTATTCTTGGGTGGCGCAGTTTGTTCTTCACGTTTTTTGCTCTGGAGTTTAGCACGTACAGACCAAAATACACCGCCACCTACGGCAAGGGCGCCGAAAGAAGCAATAAATGGCAGAATGTTTATGATATCTGCACTAAATTGTAAGCTTAAAGGCAATAAAAGTGTAAGAGCTAACCATTCGGTCCCCATGGAAAAACGTTTAGCAAAAAGACGCTGCACCCATGCTTGAGCACCGCCCCAAAAAATAGCGTGTGTCATGGGAATGCCAAGAGCAAGACAAATCAGCATTTGTACTATACCAAAACCCGTGGGAGCTAACCAATCTGTTTCCATGCTGGTATCGCGTGCCACAAGGCACACAAGACCAATGTAAACACCAAGAGCGGCAAACGAAGGAACAAAAGTAACCATAACACCAGCACAAAACAAGGCGCTTACATGCACCACAACACGCAAAGCAAAAGCTTTTGCTTTAGACAGTCCTTTTTTGAAAAAAGCTTTTGGGGCATCTAAGGCGGGCCCTTGTATAACTCCCGCTATATCGGACATGATATCCGTGCCCACTTCCTCCACAATGGTAGGCTCTGGAACGTGTGTTGGATTTATGTATTGTCTTTCTTGTTGCCGATTTTTATGCTTAGCAAGCAATTGCGCAGTATTTCTTCCGGAAGCATGGTGCATTTGCACATGGGGTTTAGGCGAATCCTGTGTTTCAAGCTTCGCATGCCCCTTGTTTTTTCCTTGTGAATCTTTTGTGAAATGACTGTCTTTAGACATGATTTTTCCTTATGTGCAGTTGTTTTATGATAAATAATGTACCGTAAATAATAAATCATAGCTAAGAAGGTGTCAAGAAAGCCACTCCAATTGAAAGTCTACAAAAAGAGTTATTCTTGTGGAGTGTGCTTTTGCAAGCCCAAAGTAGCAAAAAGTACGGCTAAAAGTACTAAGGCTAAAAAAGACACAAAAACAGACCAGCCAAAGTAATCAAAAATAATACCCGGCATGTAGGAACCCAACGCCCCGCCCAAATAATAAACAGAAATATATAATCCGTTTACAACATTTTTATTATGCGGGCAGATGCGATTTACAAGGCCGGGGTTGATGCTATGCTCTAAAAATTGCCCTGCGCACAAGGCGAAGATGCCTATAAAAATACTGTACACAGAGGGAATAATAAATAAAATCAAAGAACAAAGAAAAATACCTATACCTAAACGCATGCTGCGTATACTTCCCCCCACAGCATGAATGATGGTGTGCGATTTTAGCGCAATAAAAATGCCTATACCATAGCCCACATAAACAAGGCCTATACGCCATTCCGGCATATTGCTATCAAGTTTTGTTAAATGAAAAGGAAGATAGGTGGTTAAAGCCATAAAAACAAAAAAACAGCCCCCTTCAATACAAAGAAGACGCTTAATGCCCTTGGTGTGTAATATTTGATTAAATTCTTTTAAAGTAAAGTGTTTATAGGCTATATTCGGATGCGCTTTTACTGTACTTACCAAGAAAAAAAGAAGTACCAAAGCTACACCAAAAACTAAGAAAGCGCTTTGCCACCCCCAAACAGAGGCAATAACACCAGAAAAAATACGACCTAACAGTCCGCCAACAATGGTGGCAGCCACATAAATAGCCATGACATGTTGTAAACGTATACCACTATAATGCATAGATAAATGAGCCATCAACCCCGTAAGCATGGCCGGAACAGCAAGCCCCTGCACCAAGCGCCAAAAAAGAATAGCTTCAAAAGATGTAGAAATATATAAACTTAAAGAAGTAACAGCTAAAAAACCCACGCAAACAAACAAAATACGTTTGGTGGTGAAAGAGCTAAGCAAGGTGCCATAGACTAAAGGCGCTATGCTTAAGGGACCAAGAATACAGGTCATGAGTAAGGCAATTTCTGTATCACTGTAAGTGGGATAGGCCTTTTGTATGCTTGAAAGCAACGGCTGGGGCACATACATGATGGCCAAAGTAAGCACGGTAGCTAAAAGTAAAACGATTAATTCGCGCGATGTGGCATATTTTTGTTTGAGGTTTTGAAACATGTGCGTATCTCCTCTAGGAAAGAGTCATGGCAAATTCTTTTTCCAAGGTCAATAGACTTTATTACTAT
>CAYJHX010000184.1:0-1953 GCA_964369395.1 uncultured Desulfovibrionaceae bacterium | reverse complement strand
CTAGGAAAGAGTCATGGCAAATTCTTTTTCCAAGGTCAATAGACTTTATTACTATTTGACTCCACCGAGATCTTTGCACATATATTTGTACATATACAATACAAGCTTTCTGCACAAATAACGAGGATTATCGGCACTAAAAAACAGTGTAACTATCAGTAAAGATAACACTTCAAACAGAAAACTTTATATATTTTTCCAGAAATAAGCGTAGGAAATACCTTTTCTGGAAAAGCGTCGCATAGGAATGCAAAACCCTACTTATTCTTTATGGGCGTGTTGCGCACAAATATGGGCAATTTGACGTAGCGTAGGCTTTGCATGGGCGTAAAACCGTTGAAAACCTGCACAAAGATAATTGCTTTTATGCCCTGCTCCATCCTCTTGCACAAATCTATGTCGTGGGCATTGTCCCCAACAAAGGGTACCGTGCGGACAATGCAAGCATGTATCGGCAAGTTCTGTATGCTTTTTAAAAGCAAACTGTTTTTGACGCGGAGAAAAAACAAGGTTTTCAAGCTTTTTTTCGTTGATATTTCCTAAATAATATTCTTGATTTACATAATGATCACAACTATACACGGCACCGTCATGCTCTAAAGCGACGCCTTTACCGCACAGTTGCCCTGTGGTGCACAATTGGGCAGGAAGATTCATAGTTTGTGCCACCGCCGTTTCAAACCAATTCACCAAAACTCGCCCCAAATCTCGCGAAGCCCATTGGTCAAAAATAGTGCAAAGAAAATTTCCCCAATCCTTGGGCAATACTGACCATTCGGTAACAAAATCGTGCAGATTGTGCCTCTGCGGAAGACTCTTTTTTTGCCAATGATGTGGCGCCGTGGTGGCAAAAACTTTGGGTTCCACACAAGGGTTTAACTGCACATAGGTAGAGCCCAATTCTTGAGTCAAAAAATCATATACCTCTAGAGGTTTAAGAGCATTATGTCTATTCACCGTCGTTAAGGTTGTAAAGGGTACCGCGTACTTTTGAAGAAATTCCACTCCCTGCATAAGACGCGCAAAAGTACCTAAGCCTTTTTTATCAACGCGATAGCGATTATGCTCTGCTTCAGGGCCATCTACGGAAAGTCCCACAAGAAAATTGTGCTCTTTAAGAAATGCAGCCCATGATGCTGTGAGCAAGGTTCCGTTGGTTTGCAACGTATTGGCAATGCTCTTTCCTTGAGTATTGTATTTTTGCTGCAATTGCACAGCTTTTTCAAAAAAGGAAACACCTAGCAATGTGGGTTCTCCCCCTTGCCAAGAAAAAACCACTTGGTCATGCTCATTACTAGCAATATATTGCTCTATAAAACGCTCTAATGTCACAGCATCCATAACAGACGCAGGAGACAGCTCTTCACCTTTTTCCTGCCCCAAGAGCTCCGTTTTATGCAAATAGTAGCAATAGGTACAATCAAGATTACAGCGCGCTCCCAAGGGCTTTATCATCACATGATAACGATGCCTATTGTCTGGCCTATCCAAAAAAAAGCTTGTATCCTTCATATATCCCCCCATCTACAAAAAAACTTAGACATGCTTATGTGCAAAAAGTTTTGCACTAGCAAGGATGTCTACTCAATTATTTTTGTTGTACTTTAGCGTATCGCAAAAATGATGCGCACTATTTCATTTTAAACTTTAGTGTATTTCCAATAACGACTATGTAAGAATTTTTACTCACATTTTACAATGAAAAAAAGACAAGAAAAAGCCCCATAGCTCTCAAAAAGTACGGGGCTTTAAACATATAGTATTATTTTGCGATAGTTTGCGTCAATTTTTCTACAGCTTGGTTAATGGAAAACGAAGCAGCTTTTTGGCGTGGAGGAAATTCCACATAGGTTTGTAAATGCCTTGCGGCAGCTTCTTGCCCTAAAAAGAAAGCAAACTGATGATCTATAAGCCAATCATAGTAGGTATTTGACGTAATATCTGCTCTTTCGT
>CAYJHX010000183.1:0-4680 GCA_964369395.1 uncultured Desulfovibrionaceae bacterium | reverse complement strand
GTTAGGCAGACACCATAGCCTCGTCGTATTCTTTTTCCAAAGTTTGCATCAATTCTTTTACAGATACAATTTTGTCAATTTTCCACACATTGCTGCCGCAGAAGGCAAAACCTTTGTTAAGATTGCCACGCATGGCGCTGATAAGGGCCATGGCAATGCAGTAGGGGGTTCTTTCTTGCTCACAGGTGGATACACAATGGAAAGCGCATTTAAAGGGCTTAGTATTGCCATCACGCATAGATTCAATGAAAGGGCCTATCAAGGCACGGCCGGGCATACCTACAGGGCTTTTAATGATGGTAATGTCTTCTTTTTTGGCTTGCACATAGGCTTGTTTAAAGCCGTCGGAGGCATCACATTCGTGGGTGGCCACAAAGCGCGTTCCCATTTGTACGCCAGAAGCGCCAAGGTCGAGGATGCGTTTGATATCGGCACCGCTGTAAACACCGCCCCCAGCAATAATAGGGATACTACGGCCGGCTTTATCTTCCAGACTTTTGGCCACGTCCACCAGTTCTGGCAATAATTTTTCTAGTGCAAAATCGGGGTCGTCAAGGTTTTCAGCTTTAAAGCCTAAGTGTCCGCCGGCTTTGGGGCCTTCAAGTACAAAGGCATCGGGCACATAGTCGGCACGGCTCATCCATTTTTTGGCGATGATGGACGCAGCGCGAGCTGAAGAAACGATGGGTACCAGCTTGGTGCGGAATTCTTCTTTCTTTTGCTCACAGACGTCGCGGAAAATTTTGGGCAATTCCAAAGGAAGACCGGCGCCGGAAAAAATGAGGTCGGCGCGGTTTTCGATGGAGGTGCGTACCATTTCGCTAAAGGTGGTTAAGGCCACCATGATATTAACACCAATAAGACCAGAAGTGAGCTTGCGGGCTTTAATGATTTCTTGCCCCAAAGCGCGCACGTTGGCTTCAATGGGGTTTTTGGCTATATCAGGTTCTTTCATGCCTATCATGGCGCCAGCTATAACTCCAATACCGCCTTCATTGGCTACGGCTGAGGCAAGCTTAGAAAGAGATATGCCTACGCCCATTCCCCCCTGCACAATGGGGAGCTTGGCGGTAATATCGCCTATTTTCAAACTAGGTAAACTCATATTTCTTCTCCAAAATAGAGCACGCGATTATGACGTGCTTGATAACTACAAAGATAGAGCGGTATGCAACTCTGATTCAAAGCGTGTGCTATATATCCTTACACAACAGCGCGCGCAACGCTGGTGTGTGATGTTTTTATAGATAGCACAGTATGTTACACGAGAGTAACGCAAAGGAGGCAAAGAAACGGAGTTTCTTATAAGTTGCTTTGCTCTAGCATTTCAACGCAATTTGCCATCATACGCTGGAAAATAAAAATGAGCAACTATTCTTTTTTAGCTTTTTTTAGCTTTTTTGCGGACTTTTATTGGCTTGTATACAAAGTGAAAGGGAGTAGTTAAAGGAGCCTGCGGAAAGCACAGCGTGTAGAAAAATAATAATCCCCCTTTTCAAAATAAAAAGGGGGATCACATACCTTGAAGTTCAAACGGCAAAGGTGCTGTGTTTTGTGCCTTAGCTTCCTAAAGCATGGCTAGCAATATCAGAAAGTCGCGTTACGCTCCTGAAACTGAAGGGGAGCATAAACAATTTTCTTGGCTTTCATGATATTCTCTTTGAGTGAGAACAACAGTGTGAAAAGGGTTTTCTTAGCTGCTGAGCACGTGGCTAGCAATGCCGGAAACCATAATGGCACACCAAAAGGTAAATACTGCGTAAACTACTTTTTCGTTTTTCATGACTTTCTCCTTCTAATCCTTGTTTGTACTGTGAAAAGAATTATGACCTAGCTGGCTAATACGTGGCTAGCAATGCCAGAAACCATAATAGCACACCAAAAGGTAAATACTGCGTAAACTACTTTTTCGTTTTTCATAACTTTCTCCTAAATGTTTTGTGATTTCAGCTCTCTATAAGAAAAATATACAGGGCGTCATCGTCGTAAGGTTTACACTAGCAAAATTTGGGAAATAATGGCAAGAAAAAAAACATTTGTGAAAAAGGTTTTTTGGATTTTTTTTTACATGTAATTTTAACGTGTTATGAAATTTATACGCGTTTATTCACAATACTGTCACAAGGCGATTTGAATGATGCATATTTGCTATAGGTGTTGCAGTTTTGCCCACGCAAAAAAACCTGCCTTTTAGCATAATATGCTATAAAGACAGGTTTTTTTTAGAAAGCATTTTTGCAGTGTATACTGTTTAAATAACGTGACTAGTTATGATATATTATTCACAAAGCCATTGTTGCAAGACAATCATAAGGTTTTTGGGATCAATGGGCTTGGTCAAATAATCGTTGAGGCCCACAGCTATCCCCTTTTCTTTATCTTCTTTCATGGCATTGGCGGTGACAGCAATGATGGGCAATTGTTCTGTTGTGTAGCTTTGGCGGATAATTTTTGTGGCTTGAATACCGTCCATAACGGGCATTTGCATGTCCATGAGTATGAGGTCGTAGTTTTCTTTTTGAATCATATCGACGGCAATTTGTCCATTGTCGGCAATGGCAATGGTTGCTTCGGTTTTTTGCAACAGCTCTTCCATGATGAGTTGATTAATCATGTTGTCTTCCACCACAAGAATGCGTTTTTTGCTTAAGTTTACATGCAACTCACCGTCTTCTATTTCTTTGCGCAGTTTTAAATCTTCGCCAAGGACGGGTGGGAAGTAGAAAAGCATTGTAAAGGTGGTGCCTTTGCCCATTTCGCTTTCTACGTGAATTTCTCCCCCCATAAGCTCTACCAACTGTTTACTAATGGCAAGGCCAAGGCCAGTACCGCCAAAGCGGCGAGTAATGGAGGCGTCGGCTTGAGAGAAGGGCTTAAAAAGCATTTCTTCTTGTTCTTTGCTAATGCCAATGCCCGTATCAACAACCTTAATGCACACAGGAACCATGCCTTCAGGGATAGTTTTGTTCTCCATAGAGGCGTCAAAGGGGGCGCAAAGAATGCTTACACTGCCGGATTCGGTAAATTTAATAGCATTGCCCACAAGATTATTGAGTATTTGCCCAATGCGTACAGGATCGCCCATGTAGAAGCCACCCAATTTGGGGCTAATATCAAAAATGAGGCTCAATTTTTTGGCGGCAGCACTGTCTTGATAAATGGTGAGCACTTGTTCACCAAGGCCTCGCAAGTTAAATTGAACTTTTTCTAGCTCAAACATGCCGGCTTCAATTTTTGAGGTGTCGAGTACGTTATTAATGATACCAAGCAGGCTTTTTCCGGCTACTTCAATTTTTTCTACATATTCTCTTTTCTTGTGTTCACTTTCTTCGCTTTCTAGGCACAAGTGAGCAAGGCCAATAACTGCGTTGAGCGGGGTACGTATCTCGTGGCTCATATTGGCTAAAAATTCGCTTTTCATGCGGCTGGCATCGTCGGCCTTTTGTACCATGGCACGCATAGATTGCACCATGTCTTGTAAAGCACGATAAAGTACGCCCACCTCATCGGTGCGTTTAAATTCTGTGAGAGTATGGATTTTGTGCCCTTCGGCGCCTTTGCGATTGTTGGTAGCAAAGGGGACTTTTTGTACGATGTTCATCCATACGCGCTGCCAAAAAGTGGGCTTAGACATGCCAAGGTCTAGATCTTCATCAAGCACACCCTTAGCCACTTGTTCAGCATATTGCACGGCTTTGAGTAGTGCAGCTACAATATAATTGATATGCAGATAGATAATGAGCGTTAAAAGAAGCAGCATACCTATGGCCACAAAGGTGGCGTTGCGGCGTATCGCTTCGCCAGGGGCAGAGAGCTCGTTTAAATCGCGTACAGCCACGGCAATCCAACCGGCTTCGGGTAAGACGTCGTACTCTGCAATTTTTGTTTCCTTTTCCTCTTCAAAAGAGAAGGTTCCCTTGGTAGAGCTAAGTATTGTTTGACCCCAGTCAAAGTCGTTCAAATTTTTCTCTAAAACCAGCGATTGATTTTCGTGAATAAACACAGTTCCTGCGCTGTCTGCTACGAAAAGGTAGCCTTTTTCCCCCAAAAACATACGTTCACTCATGGTGTCTGTTAGTTTGGATACATTAAAGACAACACCGATAATTCTATTGGTATATGTATGGTACACAGGGGAAGCCACAGCATAGACTACCATATTTTTATAACGATAGGGACGGCTGATGGACACTTTGCCCTGCATAGCTTCTTTAAAGAATGTTTCATTGCTGATATTGGCATTACGAAATTCGGCTTCGGTATGGTCAAGCATAAGCCCCGTGGTGGCAGCAATACCTATCATTACATAATGATAGGTATTTGTCATATTGACAATTCGGTCGCGTGCATCGGAGGCATAAGCACGGCGTAATTCATACTCGCCGGAAAGATAGGGTTGCAAAATACCTGTTTGAGCCAAAGAAATGGCATTAAGAATATTAAAATCTAGGCCGGCTTTCAATTCTACTAAAGCATTAGAAATAGCCATTTTCTGTAAGGAGGTATTACTTTCTTTAAGGGCGTCGACGCTCATTTCGTAGGTAAAATGCGTTGAAACAAAAAGGCCAATGGAAACCGTAAGCAAAACGGGAATCAAAATTTTATAGAGAAGCTTCAAAAGTTTTCCTCCTTTATAGGATATCTAAAGCATTTCGGCTTCTAGCAATATTTTTTTCACAA
>CAYJHX010000182.1:0-4694 GCA_964369395.1 uncultured Desulfovibrionaceae bacterium | reverse complement strand
CTACTAGAGCGTGTTCACATAAAATGATTTTTTGTGTTATATCAAGGAAGATGAGTGCGCTTTGAGGGAATATACTCTTCTAGTATTTGACCGAAAAAGCGCACGAAATCTAACGCAGAGATAAACAAAAAGGCATTTATGTGAACATGCTTTAGATGATGACGCGGCGCTTAATGATAGCTACCACCTCGTCAGGGTCATCGCTTACGAGAATACGATCATTGATTTCACTTTCTGAAATGTAGCCATTTTCCACCATGGAAGATTTTAACCACGTCATGAAACCGCCCCAATATTTTGAATCATAAAGGATAATGGGGAAGGGGCGAATACGCTCTGTTTGCGCCAGTACAAAGGCTTCAGCCATTTCGTCAATGGTGCCCATGCCGCCAGGCATGACAACGTAGCTCATGGCGTATTTTACAAACATGAGTTTACGCACAAAGAAATAGCGAAATTCGCAACGGGTTTGCACATAGGGGTTAAAGCCTTGCTCGTGGGGCAACTCAATGCCAAGGCCAATGGAGGGGCCGCCAGCTTCTGTGGCGCCTTTGTTGGCGGCTTCCATAATGCCGGGGCCGCCACCGCTGATGACACCGTAGCCATTTTCTACTAATTTACGAGCAATGGTTTCGGCGGCAATATAATGGGGATGATCTGGCGCTGTGCGCGCTGAGCCAAATATAGAGATGCAGTTTTTATCAATAGTATTGAGTTTGTCAAAGGCAGTGGCAATTTCGGCAAGAATACGAATAACACGCCAAGATTCAGTACTGCTTGTTAAATCATCGATACGCGTTTGGTGTTGTTTCATGAAGCCATCCTTATGAGATAAGATAATTGCAAAAAACTCTTTTGCAAAGCCAGTATAATTCGCCAAAGAAAGGAGTGCAAGATAAATAAGTGTGAAGAGCTTGTGTGCGTGATTTTTTGTGACGAACGTCCCTTTTTTTGTTAAATACATGCACTAAGAACTTTGTGAAAAATGTCTTTAGGTTTTTTGTATACTACAGTATTTCTTTACGATAGCAAAAAAATATCTACCAGAGCGCTTGCACTTTGTATGCAGAAACGGCATAGTATGCCTAGTGCTTGCGATGAGGCAATGCCAATGAGATAGTTTATGGTTTAGTGGCTTTTGCTCTTATTTTAGGAGGAGTTATGAAAGTACAATTCTTGGGCGCTGCACAAACAGTAACGGGATCTTGTTATATGATAGAAGCCTGTGGTGCGCGTTTTGCCGTAGACTGCGGTATGCACCAGGGCAACAAAACCATTGAAGAACGTAACCGTGAAACGGCTATGTATCGCGCCGAAAGTATTGATTTTATCATTATGACTCATGCGCATATTGATCACTCAGGCTTGTTGCCGCGTATGGTAAAAGAGGGGTTTCGCAATCCTATTTATTGTACCGATGCCACCAAGGATTTGTTGGAAATTCTCTTACTTGACAGTGCGCATATTCAAGAAATGGAAGCGCAACAACGCGCAGAAAAATATAAAAGACGTAATAAAGGCAAGGCACCAGAAGCCTTGTATGCCACAGAAGATGCTGTGGCAACGCTGCCTCTTTTTGAGGCCGTGCAGTACAGCAAAACCTTTGAACCGCATCCGGGTATTAAGGTGACGTTTTATGATGCGGGGCATATCATTGGTTCTTCGTATATACGTCTTGAAGTTGAAGAAGACGATGCGACGTTGTCGCTTGTTTTTTCCGGTGACCTTGGGCGCGCCAACGCCCTTATTGTGCGTGACCCTGAGGTGCCCGCCCGTGCAGACTATATCTTTTTAGAGTCGACGTATGGCGATAGAGAACATAATACGCAAATCAGTGCCAATGATGAGTTGGCCGAAGCCATAGCGTATAGTTATAATCAAGGCGGCAAGGTTATTATTCCTGCTTTTGCCGTGGAACGTACGCAAGAGCTGTTGTATTGCTTGCATCAATTGGCTGCCACGGGTAAATTGCCTGCGGATATGCCTATTTATGTGGATAGCCCCTTGGCCATACGTGCTACAGAAGTCTTTCGTAAACATGCAGAACTTTTTGATGAAGAGGCAAGGGCTCTGCTAGCACAAGGGGAAGACCCCTTTGCTTTGCCCAATTTACATTATAGTATGGACGCCATGCAATCGCGGGCGCTTAACGAAATGGCGGGCTCTGCCATCATTATTTCTGCCAGTGGCATGTGCAACGCCGGACGCATTCGACACCACTTACGCCATAATTTGTGGAGTGCAAAAAACAGTATTGTTTTTGTGGGCTATCAAGGTGTAGGAACACCGGGGCGTAAAATCGTCGAAAATGCTGCTTCTATTAAGCTTTTTGGGGATGATATCACTATTGCTGCAAAGATTTTTACCATTGGCGGTTTTTCGGCCCATGCCGGACAAGGGCAACTCGTTTCTTGGGTGGGCGATGCTATTGGTAAGGGCAGTCAAGTTATTTTGGTGCATGGCGAAGAAAAAGCCCAACAAACCTTGGCGGAAAAAATTAAACAAAAATACGGCGTGGATGTAGCTATTCCTGCGTATTTAGATGAACTTGTTCTGAAAAGCAATGCAGAGGCTGTGTACGTATCGGCAGAAGGAACTGTGCCGGCTCTTGGGGCATCTCGTGTGGATACTACCGGACAAAGGGCTCCTGTGGATTGGTCTTTCCTTAAAGATGACATTGAAAGTAAGATGGCACGGCTACACGCAAAAATTGATACTTTGGAACAGCGCCCTTGGGTGGAACAAGAAGAATTACGGGACAATCTTACCAGTCTTTCTTATGAACTTACAAAACTTATTGCTAGGTTATAATGCGTATCATATCTGGATCTTTTAGAGGGCGCGTCCTCAAAACGGTGGAAGGCCCAGGCTATAGGCCGGCCATGTCGCGGGTGCGCGAAGCCCTCTTTTCCATGCTAGAATCTCGTGGGGTGGTGTGGTCTACCGCCACTGCCCTTGATCTTTTTGCCGGCTCTGGGTCTTTGGCTTTTGAATGTTTAAGCAGAGGAGCCAAAGAGGCTTTGCTGGTGGAAAATTCGTCTGTGGCTGTACGGTGTTTACAAAAAAATGCGGACATGCTTGGCCTTGATGAACAGCGTTGTCGTATTCGCCAAGAAGATGTGCTAAAAGTGCTTGGTAAGCGTAGCAGTCAGCAATATGATGTGGTGTTTATTGATCCGCCCTATGGAAAAAATCTTTTGCCGCCTACTCTCAATGCCCTTATGCGTCAAACATGGGTGCATGAAGAGAGTATTATTACGGCAGAAGTGGAGTCTGCTGTGGCTTTTGATAGTGAACAGGCACATCCGCAACTTGAAGTGCTTACCGAACGTACCTTTGGACAAACGAGAATAATATTATGGCAAAAAAAGAGCGCGTAGCAATTTATCCCGGAACCTTTGATCCCATTACCAATGGACATATCAGCCTTATTCGTCGAGGGCACGAGGTTTTTGATAAAATTATCGTGGCTGTGGCAGACAATACCCCCAAGGCACCGCTTTTTACCCCTGAAGAGCGTGTGACCATGGTGCGCGAAGCCGTGGCAGACATCGAAGATGTGGTAGTAGAATCTTTTTCCGGATTGCTTGTGAATTATGTGGCACAAAAAAATGCCAATATCATTTTGCGTGGCCTTCGTGCGACATCAGATTTTGAGTTTGAGTTTCAGTTGGCGCTCATGAACAGAAAGCTTGATAATCATATTCAGACGGTGTTTTTGATGACAGATTATCAATGGCTGTATATCAGCTCGACCATTATTAAAGCCGCTGCCAGCCATGGCGGTGATGTGACGGGTCTTGTGCCAGAGAATGTGGAGCAACGTTTGCAAGAAAAATACGCCTCGGGAGAGGTGCGCCAAGGTACGCCTTGTTTAGCACCGTCGGTGGGCGGGTTTAAAATTTAATTATGGCCATGCCTTTACAGGTACTATGCCTTGCAGGGCCCACCGGAGCAGGCAAAACGGCGGCAGCCTTACATTTAGCCGCCGAGCTGCAGGGCGAGGTTATCAATACCGATTCACGTCAAGTGTACCGCGATTTTCCTATTATTACGGCGCAGCCCAGTAGAGAAGAGCAAGCCCAATGCCCGCACCATTTGTACGGTTTTTTGTCCACGCAGGAGAAGCTTTCGGCGGGGCGTTTTGCCGAGAGGGTAGTGGAAGTGGCAAAAGGTATAGCGGCGCGAGGAAAAATACCTATTTTAGTGGGAGGTACGGGGCTTTATTTTAAAACCTTGTTGGAAGGTATCGCGTCGATTCCTCCCATTGACCAAGATATTTCTGCGGCCTTGTTAGCTCGCTGTGCGGCCTTGGGGTCTCCTGTGTTGTATAAAGAATTGGCAACCATAGATCCTGACTATGCGGCTAAAATTCATCCCAATGATAAGCAAAGAGTGGTGCGCGCCCTTGAGGTGTATACAGCCACGGGTAAGACCTTTACATGGTGGCATCAGCACGCCGCATCTGAGCCGCTTATGGCGGGGCCATATTTGGGGGTGGATATGTCGCTGGGGGCTTTGCGTCCGCGTCTTGATGCACGCATTGAGCTTATGCTTGAAGCAGGCGCCCTTGAAGAAGCAAAAAACGCCCTAGAACATTGTGAAGATGGCAAAGCACCGGGGTGGTCGGGTATTGGTTGTGCGGAGCTTTTTGCCCATTTGCGTCAGGGGCTGGCCTATGACCATGCTCTTGA
>CAYJHX010000181.1:0-4714 GCA_964369395.1 uncultured Desulfovibrionaceae bacterium | reverse complement strand
TTGAAGAGCACAGCAAAGGTAAAGAGTATATCTTGCTGACACCCATGATAGGGCAGGTTATTGATTTAGATGATAATACGCAAAAATTTGATGCATGGTGGAAAAGCGTGCAGTAAATTGTGAAGCCTTTTGGGGGGAAACGCCTAGACGCACGATACCCGAACGGCTCGTGCCTTGCCTACGACTACAAGCTCTTTGGGGCGGTCTTGCTAGCGCCAAAAAGTTTTCCCCAAGCTCCCTCAACACGCGTTTACTGTGTTAGCGCTAGTCACTACAAATGGTATAGACGAGTAAATATATGGCTAAAAAACAATCGAATATTCCTGAAAAGATACGTTCCGATTCTTCTGATTTGGTGCGCTTGGTGGGTATTTTAGATGCCTTGCAGAAGAAAACCATTACTTTAGATGATGCTCTTGGTTTTATTCAAGAAGTTACCTACGCTCGACGTGCTCTTTTGGTGCTGTTATCCCCTGCAGACGGCGACCTTTATATTGAAGCTGCCAGCGGCCTTTCTAGCGAGCAAAAAAGCCAAGGCCACTATGTAATGGGTGAAGGCGTTGTGGGTAAGGTTATCCAGACGGGAAAGACCATTTTTATTGATGATGCTACGCATAATCCTCTTTTTCTTAACAGAACGCATGCATGGGACGAACAGGACAGCATGTCTTTTTTGTGTGTGCCCATTATCTTGCAGGACAAAGTCATTGGCGCCCTTGGTATAGATAGGCCACGGAACAAAGTAGTCAACCCTGAACACGAGGAGCGTATGCTTTCGGTCATTGCCAATGCCTTCATTCCTTATATACGCCTACATCAAGACAGCATGAAGGGACTACCGGAACAAAATAAAGGTGTACGTTTGCCTCAGCGTTACACATTGGGATCGCGGGGAATTATTGGCAATTCTGAGGCCATTCAAGGTATTTTTGAGGGCATAGAGCAAGTGGCGCCCAGCTCTACCACGGTTATCATTCTTGGCGAAAGCGGCACAGGCAAAGAGTTGGTGGCGCGCTCCATTCACGAAAACAGCCCGCGCAACGGGCATGCTTTTATTTCGCTCAATTGTGCCGCTTTACCTGAAAGTTTGGTGGAAAGTGAACTTTTTGGACATGAAAAAGGCGCCTTTACCGGGGCTATGCACGCCCGTAAAGGGCGCTTTGAGCTGGCTCATGAGGGGACACTGTTTTTAGATGAAGTGGGAGAGTTGTCTTTAGCTACCCAAGCAAAACTCTTGCGCGTGTTACAAGAAAAATCTTTTGACCGCATTGGTTCTACCCAAAGCCGCAGTGTGGATGTGCGCATTATTGCCGCCACCAATAGAAATCTAGAAGAAATGGTAGAAGCGGGCACCTTCCGCAAAGATTTATATTATCGCTTGAATGTCTTTTCCATGCATTTACCCGCTTTGAAGGAAAGAAAGGGTGACATTGTTTTGTTGGCGCACCATTTTTTAAATATTTTTTCCGAGACGCATCATAAAGAAAAACCTAAACTTTCTTTGGCGGCTTCGGATATGTTGGAACGCTATGATTGGCCGGGAAATATTCGCGAGCTGGAAAATATTATGGAACGATGCATGCTGCTTATAGGGCAGGGGAAATATATTCTTCCGCAACATTTGCCGCCAGAATTACACAGCAATGCCTGTTGCCAATTTATGGAGGCTGCCACAACATCGCACAAACATAATGGCACCTTGCCCGAACGTATTGAAGAATTAGAGCGCGTATCCATTATAGAAGCGCTGACAGAATCTCAGGGGCATATGGGACAAGCTGCCGAAAGCCTGGGTATTACCGAAAGAATAATGGGGCAACGTATGCGCAAATATGGGATTAGTTATAAGAATTTTAGATAGATGTGTGTTTTTTACTTAATGGTGGAAAATATTTTTTGTATAAAAGATAATTTTCTACAAAAAGGTAAAAATAGTTTTTGCACAGAAAAAACGCTTTTTGTTGCCTCAAGCGTACTTTTTCTTTCTTTAAGCCTCCTTTTTTTACTATTAACAAAAAAATCTCTTTTTATTCTTTTTTTTTCGTATACAAAAATTACCAATGTGTAGAAAAAACAAGGCATTCATGGGGAGGGATAATAAGGTTTTGTTGTAAAACATTAAAATTATAGAAAAAATATTTTTGGCATCATTTATGCTCTATACTCCGTGGTTGTGAAGAAACCATATACCTATACCACTATTTTTAAGGAGTTTACGATGCATACGGAAAGCATTTGCACAGGAGCTGTAAAGGCCACAAAATTTAAAGAACTCTACGCAAAAGATACGTTTAATCTTAACGTCATGCGTGAGCGTTTGCCTAAAGATATATACAAAAATATGGAAGGTATCATTAAACGCGGTGAGCGTCTTCCTTTAGATATTGCTAATATTGTAGCCAACTCCATGAAGGATTGGGCCATTGAAAACGGTGCCACGCACTTTACGCACTGGTTCCAGCCCATGACCGGACATACGGCAGAAAAACACGATACTTTCTTTAGCCCCAATGAGCATGGCGTTGTCATTACCAAGTTCTCTGGTCAAACCCTCATTTGTGGTGAGCCTGACGCCTCTTCTTTCCCTTCCGGTGGCATTCGTTCTACTTTTGAAGCTCGTGGCTATACCGCGTGGGATCCTACCGTACCGGCCTTCCTTATTGATGGTAAGCAAGGAAAAACATTACACATTCCTAGTGTGTTCTATTCCTATTCCGGTGAAGCTTTGGACAGAAAAATTCCTTTGTTGCGCTCCATCGAAGCTTTATCAAAAAATGCCGTGCGCGTGTTGCATCTTTTTGGCAAAACCAATGTAAGTTATGCTCGTCCCATGGTGGGCGCTGAGCAAGAATACTTTTTAGTAGATGCTAGCTTAGCCGCTGCTCGCCCAGATTTACTCATGACCGGACGCACCTTGGTGGGCGCTGCTAGCCCCAAAGGCCAAGAGCTGGAAGACCAATATTTTGGTGCCACACCCAAGCGTGTTATGGACTTTATGCAAGATTTGGAAGTAAGTTTGTTCCGTTTGGGCATTCCTGTGCATACTCGTCACAACGAAGTGGCCCCCGGACAATTTGAATTGGCCCCCTTGTATGAAGAAGCCAATATTGCCACCGACCACAATATGCTGACCATGAATATTTTAAAGGCTGTGGCAGAGCAACATAACTTTGTGTGCCTCTTGCACGAAAAACCTTTTGCCGGTGTTAACGGCAGCGGTAAACACAATAATTGGTCCATTTGCGACTCCGAGGGCACCAATTTATTGGATCCAGGTGATACGCCCTTAGAAAATGCGCAATTCCTTGTGTTCCTTGCAGCTACCTTGCGTGCTGTGCATAAACATGCCGACGTGTTACGCCTTGGCACCATTGGCGCAGGCAATGATCATCGCTTAGGCGCCAATGAAGCTCCGCCAGCTATTATTTCTGCTTTCTTGGGCGATTTACTTACTGATGTTATTGAAACCATCATTGCTGGTGGTACTGAACTATCCTCCAAGAAACAAGGCATTGAAATTGGTATCTCTGCTTTGCCTACTTTGGCTCGTGACTATTCTGACAGAAACAGAACCAGCCCCTTTGCTTTTACCGGCAATAAGTTTGAATTCAGAACCGTGGGCTCTTCGCAATCTATTTCGCCTGTGAATATTGCGTTAAACTCTGCCGTTGCTTGCGCTTTAGAAGATATTGCCAACGATTTAGAAAGCCTTATGAAGGGTGGCAAAGATATTAATCAAGCCTTGCAAGAATATTTACCTCGTATCTTTAAAGAGCATCTTCCTGCCGTGTTCAATGGCAATGGTTACTCTGAAGAATGGAAAGAAGAAGCCGAAAAGCGCGGTTTACTCAACTTAAATAATACCGTGTCTGCCTTAAAGCGCTACCATACTAAAGAAGTGATGGACGTTTTCGTAAGAGCCAATGTACTTAACGAAAAAGAAATCTTGGCTCGTCAGGAAATTTTGTACGAGTCTTACATTAAGACCATTTGCCTTGAAGCTAAAGTACTGGTATCTATGGTGCAAGAGCGTGTGCTGCCTGTAGTGCAAGACACCCAAATTAAATTGGCCCAATTGGTAACCAGCACCAGAAAAGCTGCCGGTGAAGCCGACGTGGAAGAAGCTTTATTTAAAAAATTCCGCCATAGTCATGTAAATTTATACAATGCCACCAAGCAATTGGATGCGCGTATTTTAGAAATTGAAACCGTCAACGGTACTGAAGCTCAAGCTGACTTTGCACTAGAATACCTTACCACCCTCATGGATACTTGCCGTCAGCATTGCGACGCGTTGGAGCATATGGTGGACCATAAGGATTGGGAGATGCCTAAGTATGCTCAGCTTATGTGGACCCATTAGGCAGTCGGCTGAAAAAGGGGCGTCTACTTCGTTAAGCTCGCTTTTTGCTCCAGTCATGTACCAGAAGAGTACATTCCTTGCGCAAAAAACATCGCTTGCCTCGTATCCACCCCTTTTTGAGCCGACTGCCATCAAGCTGCAGGGCGCGACGTGTTTCACAGAGGAGTAAGCGTATCGTGGGTGGCTGAAAAAGGGGCGTCTACTTCGTTAAGCTTGCTTTTTGCTCCAGTCATGTACCAGAGGGGCAGAGTGTAATGCAGCACAGCTATCTATAGCAGTACCAAAAGGCGGAAAAATTCGCCATAGCCGTGGTATAGGTACGCATCATGGCGAAAAGTCTAAGCTTCAGGC
>CAYJHX010000180.1:0-4761 GCA_964369395.1 uncultured Desulfovibrionaceae bacterium | reverse complement strand
AGTTTATTAATCGTGAAATTAGCAAATTTCGCTATAAAGTAGAACGTAGCATTGGCAATCTGAAACAACATTTTGCTCTAAAACGAAGCAGATACATTGGGCTAGCAAAAGTTGAAACAGAATTACTCATAACGGGAATAGCCTTTAACATCAAAAAAGCAACAAAATTTGTAAACCAGACAGGATAGGTGCGTCTAAAATCTGTCATTTTGAGCCAAATGTAGCTCAAAATGACAGAAAAAAGATAGAAATACATCAAGACACAAGCTTGAAATTAGAAAATTTCATTACAAAATTAGACATGAGCAAAATTTTAAGAATTGTTCAGAGGTCTTAATATGTCAATACACCTTATGACACGCTAATATACATAAGTAAGGCAAAAAAAATAAGGCTAACAGGGGTTTATATACCTTGTTAGCCTTTAATATTTCTTGTAATGGCGGAGAGGGAGGAATTAGTATTAAGTTTATATTTTATTGATATAATAAAATTTATTTATCTACATTTTTACTGATACCCCCGCAAATACCCCCAATTTTTTAGGATGGAAAAATATTTTTTTGGACGTTGTTAGACGAGGGGTGAAATAATGCCCAAGATAATGTGAAGGCGGGATTATAACAACGAAATACAGTCAAGCAAGCTTTCAATCTTTCAAGTTTCATTCTCATAAGTTCAAAACTCAAAAGCCTTTATAAAAAAATCTATCACGGTAAATCTTGACAAGTTTTCTTTGTACCAATATTTATCACTTGACTTTCTAATTTACTGTACTCGTTTGGGAGGGGCACCCTTCCCACTTTTAGCTGGTAGTTTTAGTGTTTCTTCTGTAGAATGTACGCATGACAGAGTATCAACAAGGTGCACATAGTATGTTTTTTGTCCATCTTCACATCGTATGGATAACGAAGAACCGTAAAGCTATACTGATATGAAATGCTGTGCTGAATGTTAGATAGACAATCCAGAGATTTACTGAAAAAACAATAAGGAAACTTTATGTTAACACCATATATAGCTGAAATAAACAAAAGAGTTTTCTTGCCTTGTACAAATATTGAGGAACTAAGCAAGGATATTCCGCAAGAAATTTTTACTCCCTTTGAATTCACACATGCTAACGCATTTTATGGCATGGATATCGCACTCAAACAGTATGCAGGACTTCCGCATTCATACCACCTAAAAGCGCATTACTCTCATGCCTCTTTAGCTACTGAAGGCACAGGCTGGGATAGCGATTATAATCTTTTACCCATGCTCTTTACTTGGTCACCAATGCACAAACAAACCTATCAGAAGGTTTGCAAAAAACCGATGCATTCTATTGGACCAATCATTCATTACGCTCAAAATTACTATACTGATGAACAAATTAAAGCCAAAAAAGAACGATTAGGACGTAATGCACTATTTTTTCCCGTTCACTCATCACACCACATTTCATCACATTTTACTATGAAGCACTGTCTAAAGGCTTTAGAGCCATTCAAAAAAGATTTTGATACCATCAGAGTATCTATATTTTGGAAAAATTTTCATGAAGGGCAACATAAACCATTTATAGATGCTGGCTATGAATGCGTTACAGCAGGACATATGTTTGATCCATTATTTTTACCGCGATTAAAAGGTTTGCTTTCTGTGACGGATCACACTTTTGGCAACAGTTATGGAACAAATATCGCTTATGGAATTTATATGCAAAAACCTCACACACACCTGCCATCAGATTTTATGCTTGATTATTCAAAAGCCCAAGACAACTTTAGTCACACACCTTACTTACAAAAAAGACAAGAGATCGTGGATAAGTTTTTGAATTTGTTTGTCAATTATTCGTCAGAAATTAGCAAGCAACAATATGCAGCCTGCAATCATTTTTTTGGTTATGATCATGTGCGTACAAGGAATGAACTTCTAGCATTGATATCATCTTCAGAAGATCTATTTCAAAGCATGGTTAACAAGTACTAATACTAAAAAATAAAGGTCAGGGTCATATGCAACAAGGGGTTTCAAATATATTACAAGGCATACGCCAAATTTGCACGATGGAGCAAGGGTTTGTCCCTTTACACGCTCCTGTTTTTACAGGAAAGGAAAAGGAATATGTACTTGATACTATTGACTCTACCTTTGTCTCTTCTGTGGGTGAATATGTGAATCGTTTTGAGGCCATGCTTTGCAATATAACTGGCTCAAAATACGCCATTGCATGCGCAAATGGCACAAGCGCTTTACAAATGGCCTTACATGTAGTTGGGGTACAAAGTAACCATCTTGTACTCACACAAAGTTTATCATTTGTTGCAACGGCAAATGCTATAATGCACTGTGGGGCTGAGCCTATTTTTTTAGACATTGACAAAGATACTTTAGGGCTTTCACCAACAGCTTTACAAGATTTCCTAACTGAGCATTGCACACGAAGAGATACAGTTTGCTACCATAGACAAACGGGTAAAAAGATTGCTGCCTGTGTACCAATGCATAGCTTTGGACACCCCTGCTTGATTGAAAAGATACATACGATTTGTAATGACTGGCACATTCCCCTAGTTGAAGATGCAGCGGAAGCTCTAGGAAGTATTTATAACAACAAATACTGTGGCACTTTTGGGAAGGCAGGGATATTATCTTTTAACGGAAATAAAATAGTTACTACTGGGGGAGGAGGAGCTATTTTGACTGATGATGATGCCATTGGGATGCGGGCTAAGCATATAACAACTACAGCCAAAATTGCACATCCATGGAAAACTTCCCATGATGAGCTTGCATGGAATTTACGTTTGCCTAATATAAATGCTGCACTAGGTTGCGCACAACTGGAAAACTTGAAGTTTTTTTTACAAAAAAAACGTGAACGTGCGTGTGCTTACAAACAACTTTTTGAAGAGAGTTCTTTTCAATTTATTGTTGAGCCTAAGGCGTCTCAAAGTAATTATTGGCTATGTAGCATACTTGCACAAGATATTGATATGCGAGACATGTTTTTAGAACAAAGTAATTCGCAAGGAATTATGACTCGTCCAGCTTGGGATCTTTTACATACACTACCTATGTACCAGCATTGCCTCCAAGATGAGTTAAAAGTAAGTACATATATTGCTAATCGACTTATAAGTTTACCAAGCGGAATTTTTATATGAACAATTTACTCCTTATTGGCGGCGGTGGGCATTGTCGTGCAGTTATTGATGTGCTTGAAGCCTGCCAACAGTCCATTGCTGGCATCATACATGGCCCTGATTGTGAATTAAAATCAGTTTTAGGCTATGCAGCTCTTGGGCGTGATGCTGATTTACCATTTTTTTTTTCTAAAGATATGCATGCATTCATTACACTTGGGCAGATAAGAAGTCCTCTTATACGTAAAAAGCTTTTTTACACAATAAAAGATATTGGCTTTAAGGTGCCCCGATTCATTTCTCCCCTAGCTTACTTTTCACAGCATGCCAATCTCGGAAAGGGCAGCATTGTTATGCATCATGCGTTAGTGAACTCTGCAGCCCACATTGGTGAAAATTGCATTATAAACACCAAAGCTCTTGTAGAGCATGATTGCATCATTGAGTCTCATTGCCATATTGCAGTAGGGGCTAAAGTTTGTGGGGAAGTGCACATTGGTGAGGGAACGTTTGTTGGAAGTGGAGCAACTATTATGCAAGGTATCTCTATTGGTAAAAACTGTGTTGTAGGGATGGGCGCCATTGTAAAAAAAAACCTGCCTGATGAAAGCATATATGTATAATTCAACGAAAACACTTATTATAGCAGAGGCAGGCGTTAATCATAATGGAGATTATGATACCGCCATGGAGCTTATCAATGCTGCCGCAGATGCAGGAGCTGACGTAGTGAAGTTTCAAACATTTCATGCTAAGAACATAGTGAGTAAATATGCCCCCAAAGCAAAATACCAAAAAGAAAGTACTGGGGCAGGCGAAAACCAGCTTAGCATGCTAAGTCAGTTGGAGTTACCTCAAAAATGGCATAAAGACCTTATAACGCAATGTAAAAAAAGAAATATTGCTTTTTTATCTACAGCATTTGATTTGGACTCCATTGATTTTTTGGCATCTTTATCCTTAGGAATTTGGAAGATCCCTTCAGGCGAAATTACAAATTTGCCATATTTGCGCAAAATTGGTACATTAAAAGAGCATATTATTCTGTCAACAGGTATGAGTACTTTGCACGAAGTTCAGGCCGCTATATCCATTTTGGAACAAGCAGGTACCTGTCCCAAGCAAATAAGCCTTTTGCATTGCACGACAGAATACCCTGCACCATTTACTGATATTAATCTCCATACTCTACACACCTTAAAAGCATCCTTTCCTCTTTGCAAAGGAATTGGCTATTCAGACCATAGTATCGGCATTGAAATCGCTCTGGCTGCTGTGGCACTAGGCGCAACAATAATTGAAAAGCATTTTACTCTGGATAAAAACTTTGATGGGCCAGACCATAAAGCAAGCCTTGATCCACATGAATTAAAAGCTATGGTACAAGGTATACGACGTATAGAGCTAGCTCTTGGAGAAGGTACAAAAGAACCTGCTCCATCAGAAAAACCAAATATATTCATTGTCCGAAAAAGCATAGTGGCAAAAAAATTTATCAAAAAAGGTACTATTTTTAGCGAAGATAATATTACTACAAAACGCCCAGGAAATGGCATCTCTCCTATGTTTTGGGATACGGTTTTAGGCAATGTTGCCTTGAAAGATTTTGAGGAAGATGAACAAA
>CAYJHX010000179.1:0-4770 GCA_964369395.1 uncultured Desulfovibrionaceae bacterium | reverse complement strand
AGGTGAAGGCCAAACGCACTTCTTGACGATGGGATGACATGGTATATTCCTATAAATTTTTGGGGAGAAAATACACTCTTCTCCCCAAAAAAAACGTTATGGATACGCTAATACAGATTAATAATCTGTTATTTATTGGTGGCCAAGAAAGCCTTGGCTCTGCTCGCTTCTGCCGAAGTAGGATACTTTTTCATAAGTTCTTGCATTCGGGCAACAGCAGCGGCTTTTTGTCCCAACTTGCTAAAGCTGATAGCTTGCTTGTAATAGGCAGCGGCAGCGCGGGGGCTTCTGGAGTATGTGGTGATCACTTTATCATAAGCCACAGCAGCTTCATTAAACTTATTTAATTGGAAGTTAGACTCACCAATAAAGTACCAAGCATTACCCACTTGCCCGTTGCTGGGGTATTTGCGGGTAAAGTCTACAAAAGCGCTTTGAGCGGCGGAATAGTTACGCGCATTATAGGCAGAAACCCCTTGATTGTACAATTTTGCAGCAGGGTCAGCACTTGGAGGCGGGGTTGAACGCACGGGAGGCGACGGGGGCGTGCCGCCCATAGAGGCAGACGCTAAAGGTACGCCACCAATGGGCGCATCTAAATTAAAATCCAGGCCGAGCTTGCTCTCCACTTGGCGCAAGGCAGCATTGTGCTTATTTAATCTGTCCATAACCCCGCGGGTACCGCCGGCGGCATTGAGTTCTGCCATTTGCGCACGCAACACGTTCAATTCTTTACGCATAGTCTGTGTTTGCGACCAAGAATCAGCCAATTGCGCTTGGGATGCGTTCAGTTGTTGATCGTGTCTTTGTTGCTGTGCCTGCATGGCATCGTAATCGGAACGTGTAGTACAACCGCCCATAAAAATGAGCAAGCAGCTTCCTATAAGTACACTACGTTTCATCATGTTTTGCATTTTACACCTCTCTAAAACATAATTTTTATTTATATAAAAAGCCTAAGCTTTAGGCCCCTTCATGGGTACAACTATTCTCGCTCTCTGGCAATGGACTTTTATGAGCCTTTTTTCTGCCCATGAGCAGGTAAATTATCCCCCCCACCACCGGCACAAATACAGCCAGCAAAAACCAGAGGGATTTTTCTTGCTCTGAAGCAAAATAATGGGTGCGTATATGCCAAATGGAGTACAAATTTGGTATCATAGGTACCAAAAGCACGATAAAATGCCACCATTCCATTGTTATTTTACCTCTTGCATCTTTTTTTTCTTTTGCTCAAGCAACAACATGCTCAACATGGTCAGCACGGCCCCAAGGCAGATGGCTATATCCGCCACATTAAATGCCGGCCAATGCCATGCTCCCACATAGAAATCCAAAAAATCCACCACAGCCCGAAAACGAACACGGTCAATCAAATTTCCTATGGCGCCGCCAAGCACAAGGCCAAGCGCTGTGAAAAGCAATACACAATATTCTGCCGTGCGTACCAAATAATATATAGCCGCCACAGCAATACAGGTAGCTCCAAGAAAAAGCCAAAACTGCCACTCAATGTCGGAACGATTCAAAAAACCAAAGGCGGCGCCACGGTTATAAATATGTATAATATTAAAAAAACCGTCCACAACAGTTATGGTTTCTTGCGGCGAAACCTTTTGCAGCACAAGCCATTTTGTAAGCTGGTCAAAAAACACGACCACGGCTGCTATTCCTCCAAGAATTGTATAGCGCATGCTTAGCCTACAAGTACCTGAGTGCAACGGGGGCACAAGGTAGGATGCTCAGCATGGCTTCCCAATTCGGTACTGTAAATCCAGCAGCGTTCGCATTTTTCACCATGAGCTTTTTCCACCACTACGGCCACGCCTTCCACTTCCTCAAAGCGTTGCGCCGCATCAGGGGCATCTTGCAAAGGCAAAAGCACGTATTGCGAAACAATGGAAATGGCTCGCAAATCTGTCTGCAAGCTTTGCAAAGATTCTATTTTTTCCGGCGCAAGATACACAGAAACTCGCGTATCTAAAGAGTGTCCCACAGTACCGTCTTTGCGCAAGGGTTCGATGGCGCGAGTTATGGCGCCGCGCACCTCAAAGAGGGTGGCCCATTGAGCAAGCGTGGTTTCGTCTAAGAAAAATCCGCGTTTTTCCAATTCTTCTTGCCCCATGGCAGGCAAAGCAAAAACCGTAGGTACAGTTTCAGCATCGCCACGCAACTCTTCGGGCACATAATCAAACACTTCTTCGGCAGTAAAGCTCATGATGGGAGCCATATCACGCACCAATAAAGCTAAAATATACCATAAGGCCGATTGCGCCGAAAGACGTTCTTTGCTTTGCGCGCCGGAAGCGTACAATCTGTCTTTTAAAATATCCAGATAGACTGCCGACAAATCCGTGGCGCATAAATTATGCAAAGTATGAAAAACCTTATGAAATTCAAAACTCGCATAGGCTTCTTGGATACGCACATGAGCGCGTGCTACCACGTCTAAGGCATGACGATCGAGGGGATCCATATCTGCAGGAGCTAGCAATTGCTCCGACGTTAAGCCTTTAATATTTCCTAACAAGTAACGACAGGTATTACGCAAACGGCGATAGGCATCCACTAAGCGATTTAAAATTTCGTCAGAAATACGAATATCTTCGCGGTATTCCACCGAAGAAACCCATAAGCGAATGATTTCAGCACCAAACTTATCAATAAGTTCTTGGGGCGCAATAACATTGCCTATGGATTTGGACATCTTAAGGCCTTTGCCGTCCACCACATACCCGTGAGTTAATACGGACTTGTAGGGGGGTGTCTTGCGTGTGGCCATGGAAGCAAGCAAAGACGAATGGAACCAACCACGGTGTTGGTCAGAACCTTCCAAATAAAGGTCAGCAGGAAAGCGTGTCTCTTGGCGTTTTTCCAATACAGCGGCAAAGCTAGTACCAGAATCAAACCACACATCCAAGATATCCATTTCTTTTTTCCAATGGTCACCGCCGCATTTGGGGCACTTTAAGTCTGCGGGCACCACGTCAGCCATATCGCTTTCATACCAATAGTCACAGCCGGTGGCATGGGTGGCAAAACGCTCTGCCATACTGTGCATCCACTCGGCATCGTGCCAAGCTTCGCCGCACGATTCGCACAAGAGCGCCACAATGGGCACGCCCCACTGCCGCTGGCGTGAAATGCACCAATCGGGGCGCGCTTCAATCATGTTGTAGATGCGTTCTTCGCCCCAAGTGGGAATCCATTGCACATCGCTGCGGATGGCCTGCAAAGATTTTTTGCGCAAGTCATTTTTTTCCATACCAATAAACCATTGGGTGGTAGCGCGGAAAATAACAGGCTTTTTGCAACGCCAACAATGAGGGTACGAGTGGCTCAGCTTGGCCCCCTGTAGCAAATTACCCACTTCTTCTAATTTTTCTATAACCTTAGGATTGGCTTCAAAGACAGTTAATCCAGCAAAAAACTGCACGCTGTCTAAAAAGCGCCCCGCATCATCTAAAGGAGAATAAATTTCTAAGCCGTATTTAAGACCCACTTCATAGTCTTCGCGACCGTGTCCAGGCGCCGTATGTACACAGCCCGTACCGGCGTCTAAGGTTACGTGTTCGCCTAAAACCATTTTAGACACGCGCTCATAGAAAGGATGTGTGGCCTCTAAGCCTTCAAAAGCTTGTCCTTTGGCGGTGGCAATAATGCTATATTCATCCCAACCAAACGTCTCTGCACAGCCTTTGACCAATTCTTCAGCCAAAATATATTGCGCATCTCCTACAGCCACCAAAGCATAGGTAAATTCGGGGTGCAAGCACACGCCCATGTTGTCGGGCAAAGTCCAAGGAGTGGTAGTCCAGATAACCACATAATTTTGCTTGCCAACGCTTTGGGGGAAAATCTTTTCTAATCCTTTATCATTCAAAGGAAAGCGCACAAAAATAGAAGGGGATGTGTGGTCATAATATTCCACCTCGGCCTCAGCCAGCGCCGTGTGGCAAGAGCAACACCAATAGATGGGCTTTTTACTACGCGCCAAATTGCCCGTGGCAGATACATCGGCCAATGCATGGGCCGTGGCCGATTCGTAGGCAGGGTCCATGCTCATGTACGGTTTTTCCCATACGCCAAAAACACCCAGACGCTTAAACTCTTTACGTTGGGTGTTAATCCATTTTTCCGCATACTTACGACAAGCCTTGCGCACCACATGGGCGGGAAGTTCTTTTTTCTTTTCGCCTAGCTCGTGTTCGACTTTTAATTCGATGGGCAGGCCGTGGCAATCCCATCCGGGCACATATTCGGCTTCGTAGCCCTGCATATTTTTAGATTTAACGATGATATCTTTCAGGATTTTATTTAAGGCTGTGCCCATGTGGATATGCCCATTGGCATAGGGGGGGCCATCGTGCAAGACATAGCGCCCTTGAGAGCCAGAAGCTTGTACCATGAGTTCGTAAGCTTTCATTTTTTCCCAACGTTTCAGCGCTTCCGGTTCGCGTTGGACAAGATTGGCCTTCATGGGGAAACGGGTATCGGGAAGGTTTAAGGTTTTTTTATAATCACTCATGTACTATTCTCTCCAAAGGGCAAAATTTTATCTGAATACGTCAAACAGAATTTCGCACTCTGGCACAGAACGCTTTGACCGTCAAGTTTCACAACCTGATAAAGCGCGTTTTGGGTGGGGATGGGGGTGTGGGGGAAGGGGTCCCCGTTTTGGCGCGAGCAAACGGGGGCCCCTTCCCCCCCAATAAAAAAACCCAACCCCCGGGGGTTCGCAATTGCCTATTGCACCCCCAAATACAGGGG
>CAYJHX010000178.1:0-4778 GCA_964369395.1 uncultured Desulfovibrionaceae bacterium | reverse complement strand
ATATTCTCGAGCACATGTAATAGTGGGCTGAAAAAGTACCATCTGCTTCGTCAGACTCCTTTTTTACTTCGGTCACGTATTTTTTGATACGCTCCCTGCGTAAAAAACTCGTCTTCCTTGCATTTGGCACTTTTTGAACCCACTATCACTAAACCGTGATACGTGGGTAACAAGCCCAAGGCAAGGCGGAATTCATTTCCGCCACAGGCGACGCTTGCGATAGCTTGTGTTGTACAGGATGTGCAACCAAGCGTTATCTCGTAATGGGCTGAAAAAGTACCATCTGCTTCGTCAGACTCCTTTTTACTTTGGTCACGTATTTTTTGATACGCTCCCTGCGTAAAAAACTCGTCTTCCTGCATTTGGTACTTTTTGAACTTACTGGCTGTAAATTGTGCCATAAAAGGGCAATCTACTTTGTTTACTTTGTGGGTGTTTGCCTTTACTTTAACACATATATACTTTTTGATTTTTATACCTTCTTTCTTTTTTTAACGTACTTAATATGACGCGTTTTGGAGGGAGAGGGGAGAGGGAACCTTTTTGGCGTAAGCAAAAGGTTCCCTCTCCCCTCCCAAAAAGAGACCTCTGCACAATTTTTTTAAATATAGCTTTAGGGTTAAAATTTGAAAATTTGTTCAAAGTGTAAAATGAAGCGTGCAGAGGTAAAGGCACAAAAATCAATCATTTAACGGCGAAGCAAAGCTACGCCTATTCTTGATTTTTGGTCGCATTGACTAACGTCAATGCTCCATGAGCCCCTACGCAATGAATTGCGCAGAGGTCTCAAAAAAATATTACACCTCATCATCATATCATACCATAATGTTTTACCAAATTGCTCTTCTTTCTCCGCCTTACGGCTTATATACCTATGCTTTACCTTGGTGGTGGCCTAAGGAACGCACGTCTTTTTTTTGCGAGGGGCTGCGTGTGGCTGTGCCTTTGGGGAAGGGCTTGCGTGCGGGTATTGTTTTGCGGCCGGGCCAAGCAGAGAGCGGTCTTGACGCCAGCATTGAAATAAAAGAAATTGCGGCGCCTCTTGAGATGCGACCTTTGCTGTCGCCGGCATACTTGACCATGATAGGGCAGCTTGCCTTACGCCAGTGCCGGAGCGAGGGCGATATTTTGCGCCATATTTTGCCGGCGGGTTTGCGTTCAGCACAGGGCAAGATACGTACTTTTGTGGATGGAAAAGCCCATTTATATGCCTTAAAAAGCTTGATGGTACCTAGCGCTGCTTTTGATACTGTGCAAGGGACGGCTCTTGCAGAGGCGCTTTTGCAGGGAACAGCCCAAATTCTTCCTCCAAAAACAGACAGTGCTTTGTCAGAATTGTGCGTATTGCGTGTGGATCCGCCGTGGCCTGTACGTCCTATGGCCACTAAGCAAGTGGCCATTTTGGATTATTTATTAGAAAAGGGCAGCACCAATCGTCGTCAGCTTTTGCGTCAATTGGGGCAGGGGGCGGCCCCTGCTTTGCAAAGTTTGTTGCGTCAAGGGCATGTACAACTGGAAGCCCCACAGGAAGATGAAGACGCTGTGCATACGGTTCTTTTGCCGCCCCCGGAACCTACTTTTACTTTAAGCCATGCGCAACAAGAGGCTGTGGAGGCTTTTTCTCAAGCTCTTGATACAGCGAAAGGTACGGGCAAGGTGCAAGGGCATGTGCTGTATGGGGTAACGGGCAGTGGCAAGACGGCGGTATATTTGGAATTGGCTAAGGTATGCCATGGGCGCGGCTTGTCTTTGCTTATTTTGGCACCGGAAGTAGCGCTGGCGCTGAAGCTTAAGCGAGATGCCTCGCTGGCTTTGCCACATATTCCTACCTATTTGTATCATGGCTATCAAAACCCTGCATTGCGGGAAAAGTTGTTTCGAGAATTGGCAGAATGTACACAGCCTTGTGTGGTGGTAGGGACGCGCTCGGCTTTGTTTTTGCCTTTAGAAAATATAGGCGCGGTGGTGCTGGATGAAGAGCACGACGCCTCTTTTAAGCAAGATGAAAAAATGGTGTATCAAGCTAAAGAGGTGGCTTGGTTTCGCATGATGCAGCAAAGGGGCCTTATGGTGTTGGGCTCAGCCACACCGGATTTAAAGACTTTTCATGCTGCTCAACAAGGAAAACTACATTTGCAGGCTTTGCCAGCTCGTGTGGGGGGCGGCACGCTTCCTGAAATTCGTTTAGTGAGCATTGAAGGACAAAAGGCTACGCAAGCAACGTTGGCTCATGAAAGCGAAGTGGCTTTAAAAGAAGTGCTAGCGCGTGGGGAACAAGCGGTTATTTTACTCAATAGGCGCGGGTATGCGCCCTTGGTGTATTGTTTGGATTGTCAAAAGGTGGCGCGCTGCCCTCATTGTGAAATTGGTCTTACCTATCATAAAAAACGCGAGAAACTTATTTGCCATTATTGTGGCTATGCGGTGCCTTTTCCTACCTTGTGTGTGCATTGTAAGGGCATGCATTTTTTACCCATGGGTGAAGGTACAGAAAAACTGACCGAATACCTTGCGGCCTTAACGTCGGGGAAAGTTCTGCAATTGGACAGAGATAGCACACGGCGTGAGGGGCGTATGGAAGAAATTCTCGAAGCGTTCGGGCGCCAAGAAGCACAAATTTTAGTGGGCACGCAAATGCTTTCTAAGGGGCATCACTTTCCTGAGGTGACGCTGGCCATTGTGGCTGATGGTGATCTTGGCCTTAATACCCCCGATTATCGAGCCGCAGAGCGTACCTTTCAGTTACTTGTGCAATCGGCTGGACGGGCTGGACGAGGGCAAAAAGCCGGTAAAGTGCTGATACAAACCCGCGATGTGCATCACTATTGTTGGCAATATATCCAAAATTCTGATTATGAAGGCTTTTATGCCGATGAGATGCAGCGCAGAGAGAAACGGCGCTATCCTCCTTTTGTGCATCTTGGACTCATCCGTATTTCTTTTCCTTTAGATTTTAGCGAAGGAAATGATGTATTACGCCAATGCGGCACACAACTTCGCGCTCTTGGTAAAGAGAGCGGGGTGACAGTGCTTGGGCCTACGCCGGCGCCGCTAGCCATTTTGCGCGGGCAAAGGCGCTTTCATTGCTTGCTTAAAAGTGACAGTTGGCAAACTATACGCCAGCTGTATTCCTTTGCGCAGAGTATTCTTCCTACAAAAGATGTGAAGCTTTCACTTGACCTTGACCCGTTAAATATGTACTAGTGCGCAAGTGCTAGTTGTACTCTTATTTTTTATAGTGAGTGCCCGCTTTAGTTAAACTTTTTGTTTGGAGGCCCTTATGCGTACGTTTCGCTATATTTTTGGCTCATTTCTTCTTTCCTTGTGTCTTGGTGGCACAGCCCTTGCGGAAGGTTTTGCCATGACCGAATGGTCTGCCCGCGGTCTTGCGCTGGCCAGCGGTATGGTAGGCCGTGCCGATGACGTTTCTGCTCTTGCTTACAATGCCGCAGGTATTACTCAATTGCCCGGGGTGCATTTTATGGCCGGTATGTCTTTTGTGGCGCCTTATGGTAGCATTCAAGTGGATACTGCCACAGGAGGGCATATCACCAATGCTAAAACCAATGTGTGGGCACCGGTTCACGGCTATATTTCCTATCAAGTGAATGATAGAGTATGGCTAGGATTTGGTATGTATTCGCGCTTTGGCCTTGGTAACACCTATGACGATAACTGGATTGGTCGCGAAAATGTCTACGGTATTAGCCTTACTACTGTATCTGCTGTGCCCACCATTGCTTTTAAAATCAATGATATTTTTTCCGCATCCTTGGGTGTGGAAATCATGTATATGAGTATGTTTATGGGCAGTAGAATACACGTTGATACTCCGCTTGGTGTTCTGGAAGATTACAATAGTCTGCAAATGCACGCCTCTTCTGTAGGTGTGGGCTTACATGCGGGTTTGCATGCCAAATTTAATGACCAATGGTCTGCCGGTCTTACTTACAAAAGTAAGGTAGTACATAATGTGAGCGGGCAAGCTGCTTTTGGTAGCCAAATGTCTGTCGGTAATATGATAGATACCAATGTGGAGGGCATGATTGTGCTTCCTGATTCCATTTCCTTTGGTATTGCTTATAAGCCCTTAGAGAATCTAAGTTTTGAAGTGGGTACTGTGTATACACGTTGGTCTACCTACAGTGATTTAGATATTTATTTTGATAATGGCATGGATCCCAGTAAAAACCCCAAAAATTGGAAAGATGGCTGGAACTTTAATGCCAGCGTAGAATACAGCCCCTTAGATTGGCTGACCTTGCGTGTGGGCTATTGGCATGAAACAGGCGTGACCGATGAACAATACACCGACTATATGATTCCTTCTTCGGGGCGCGATGCTTTGTCCTTGGGTGTGGGCTTTAATTACGAAGATTGGACGGTAGATTTGGCCTATACGCATATATGGATATACGAAACAAGCTATGATAACAGCTTAGCCCATGGCGTGAGTGACGGACATGCTTTCAACGTGGGGGCGGATATGTATACGTTCTCTGTTGGCTACAAATTCTAGCGGGCTGTTGAAAAAGCGACATCTACCGCGTCAAAGGCCCTTTTTTCTCGCGGCATGGACCATAAGAGTCCTATGCCTTGAGAAAAAAGGGCCTTTTCCTTGTATCTAGCACTTTTTGAACAGCCCGCTAGGCCATGTGAACTGTTGAAAAAGGGCGTTTGCTTCGTTAAGCGAGACCTCTGCATAATTCTAAAAAACACTAAAGTAGTTCGCCCTTAAAAAGAATATATTATGTTGAAATCTATTGAAAATACCTAAA
>CAYJHX010000177.1:0-4780 GCA_964369395.1 uncultured Desulfovibrionaceae bacterium | reverse complement strand
AGACCCCCAGCAGCTTCTGTAAGCTCTGCCATGCCAACGCCTCCTATGCCTGCTGTCGCCCCCGCTGTCGCCTCAGTTGCTGCCCCCGCTGTCGCCCCCGCTGTCGCCTCAGTTGCTGCCCCCGCTGTCACCTCTGTTGCGTATGAGGGAAGACCCGTAGGCTATGTGGAGGGAGTGCAAGGGGCGAGCGTAGGAGACTATGCATCTGTTCCTACACAGCAAATACCCCCAGCGCAACACACGATGCCAGCGCAACGCGCGATGCCGACACAGCAAATGGCACCAGCACAACACGCAATGCCAGCACAACATGCAATGCCAGCACAGCACGCGATGCCAGCACAACAACAGGGTAGCACGCTCGATACTCTTTCCATGGCACAACCTACTTCAGAACGACCTACAACGCATTCAGAAGGGGCAGGGTTAGATTTGTTTATGCCGCCGCCCAATCGTCGATAAGGGTAGGGTGCTAACAGGGGAAGACTCCTGCATAATTAAAAAATCATGGATTGCTTCGTCGCCATGCTCCTCGCAATGGCTTGATATTACAACAAAGGTCATTGCGAGCGAAGCGAAGCAATCCATGTATTTCAGCAAATTTAAGAATTGTGCAGGACTCTTAGAGGGGTGAAAAATTGCAAACTGTTATGCCAGCGATAAAAAATGGCCTCTATATATCTGACACGGTAGGTTTGTTGTGTTTTGCGCCTTTTGCACTGTACGCATAATTTTGTACGGTGAAAAAATGTAGTTTTACTGGTGTGATTTATGGCGAGAGGTAAAATGAGTGAAAACAAGTACTTCTTTTAGGCCATTGTGCGGGCAATGTTTTGATTTTGTAGTAAATATTCTTTTTTCTATCTTTCCCTACCCTCTAGAAGCTTGTAAATAGGCTTGACGCAAAAAGGCATGTGGGGTGCTTTCGGCAAGCAGTAGGTAGGGCGCGCGTAACCAAAATTTGCGGATGTTGGCGGCATGCATGTGGCGTTTTGTTATGCATTCTTGTCTGTATTTGTGCCCTAGGTTGTGCAAAAAATGGGTGAGTGCTTGTGCCCTATGGCGAGCCCTATGGGTTGTATCCACCGTGTTAAAGCCTTGTCTGGCAAGACGCTCCCTTTCTTTTTCGTGATGCAGCAAAAAGTCTATTTTGCGCAATACATCAGGTATATTGGTGGTGTCGTAGCAAAGCAAATCCTTACCGGGGGTGAACAATGTTGTAAGGCCGTGCCCCACGTGGGGGGTGAGCAAGGCTGAGCCGCAGGCAAGGGCTTCGAAGACACGAAAGTTCACATCGCCAAATTCACAAAAATTCAAAATAATACGGCCGTGGGGAAAAAGTTGTGCATAGGGGCCTTGTGTCACATGCACTGATGTGTGTTTTTGTACTTCCTCAAAAAAGATTTTTCTGGCTGGGGTTGTTTCTGCATTGACGGTGCCCACAAAAAGACAATCCCAGTATTTTTCTGCCAAAGGGTTAGGGCTGTCGGTATTTTGCGCAAAAGCTGGAAACCACTGTATATGGTGCGCAGGAAGGTATTTTTTTTGAAATGAAGGGATATGGTCTTTTAGGCTGACAAGGCAAGCGTCAAAAGCTTGGGCGTAGTAAGGGTACCAGCTATGTATATGAGAATCCACCACATAGAGTATTGTAAAGCAAGGGAAATTTTCTATGCCAAGCACAAAAGGAGGCAGGCTTTTATCGCCTACCACCAAGATGTCTGGTTCAAAACCAGCTAAGCGTACAATATCATCCCAAGTAAATACTTGCATTTCTGCAAAATCGTGAAAAGAAACATCCCAATCAAAGGCAGATAGCGAGGTATGAAAGTACGGGTTTCCTAGCCAAAAAATTTTTTGCATGGTGTCCTGTAAAAAAGAATGATGCGCTTTATTATGTATTGCATGCCGGTCATAAACACGTTACAATAAACGCCTAATGCCATCGGCCTCAACCAAACTGCATAGACCAGCACAATGTATCACGTAATACTGAGAGTTTAACTGGAAAATCATCACGTGTCCACATCTTTACCACCACCTCCTTCTTTGGGTTCTTCTTCCCTTGCTTCTTCGAGTGTTGACCACGCGCGCGTAAAGTTTTCTTTTTGGCGTGGTTTCTTGCTTGTGTTTTTTATATTCGTGTTGCTTGTGGTGGTGACTTTTGGGGCCTTGTATGTCTATTTAAAAATGTATCCGGATGTGGTGAGTCAAAAAATATCTGAAGAGTTGCAAAAACATACAGGTATTGAAGCCACTTTTTCTGGCGTAGATGTGACGCTACTCCCTTTGCCGGCATTGTCTTTTGTAGATGTAAAGCTAACGCAAAAAAAATTCACGCTCAGCGTGGCCTATGCCACTGTAACGCCATCGCTTTTGGATATGGTGGATGGCAGTTTTTCCTTGGGGCACATTTCTCTTTGGCGCCCCGTATTGCATTGGCGAGGGCAAAATGTAGCCACGAACGCTTCTGTCATTGGCGCTATGCCAACGCACCCCTCTGCTATATCACCTGCATCGCCTACAGGGACTGTGTCATCTACATCAGCTACGTTACCTATGCCAGTAGCATCAACTACGTCAAGTACATCAGCTACGCCACCTACAGATAGCCTTACTGCGTCTTCATCTGGGCAAAAAACTCCGGTAACTTTGGCAACCGTGCAGGATATGACCAAGCATATACAAGATGTATTGAATAATGCCGATGAATATATTCCGTCCTTGTTTTTTGGTTCTGTTGTAGAGGTTAAGCACGGAAAAGTTGTATGGGAAGAAGATATCATTATAGCGCAATGTGAAAATATCCAATCTTTTTTGCGTTTGGGGTCTTTAGGGGCAGTACACGGTGATGTAAGCTTTTCTTCTGCATATGCTTTTATCGGGCAGAAACCTTATGCGCGTTTGAACGATTTCTCGTTAGAGTTTTCCGGCGATGTGTTTGAAGATATAGAGGCCACTTTGCAGACGGCATTTATGGTATCAGATCTTGTGCAACAAGGGCATGTGACGACAAAGGCAAAATATACTGTAGCTTCTGAAGATGACGATGAAGACGAAATGCAAAGTATTATAGCTCTTGATGAAGATTCGTTGTTGCAGCTTTCGTGGGATACACAGGGGCAACTTTTATGGGAAGGGGCTCCGCTGGCTATACAGAGCACAGGTACTATGGAAGGGCACCTAGAAGATATACTCTATTTTCGAGATGTCCGCGTACAAATGGAGAAGGACGCGGCTTTATTGAACGCTTCTCTTCATGTGAACAACATGATGCAGCCTGTGTTAAAGGGAAGCATTGCCGTAGAGCGCCTCAGTTTGCCGCAATGGTTTGGCTTTGCCAGAAGTTTACCTTTGGGCTTGCAAAATACCTTGGATACCATCAAGGGGAATGTGCAATTTGTCCTAGATACGCAAGGTTTAGATGTGCACTCTGTGGAAGCAGAAGCGGCCCATGCGCACTTTACAGGAAAGGGCGGGGTGGAGAGCTGGTCTAAACCTGTTATTTTTTTAGATATTACCAGCAATGAAGTGTATTTGGGGCAGGTATACCCTGAAATAGAAGCGAAACAACCCTCAGCTTTGACTTTTGCTCACACGCCTTTGTTTTCTACAACTCCTGCCGCCGCGCAAGATGTTTCGTCAGAAATTACTGTTGATTACGATATTCGTGTTGGCACCAAAAAGCTGTTAGCGTGGGATTTACTTTTAGAATCTATGACTTTTCGCTGTTCTTCTGCAGGATTGAGTAAAGATCAAAAAATTCCGGAAAAGCATAAAAATGCTGTTTTTTTGGATTTTGCTACGGAAAAATTTTACGGGGGGCGTGCTGAAGGTGAATTGATATTGTATACTTTACCTTCGCAAAAAATGGCTTATGACATTACTGGCATACTGCGTAATGTGCAAGCAGAAGCCCCTGTGAAACGTATTTTTGGCTTTACACTTTTTGATGGTCGTATCAGTGCGGACACCTCGTTTACAGCCCAAGGGGGCTCGGTGAGCGAATTTTTGCTTTCTAAGCAGGGTATGGCGGCTTTGCGAGTGGATGACGGACGATTTTATGGTCAATCTGAAAAGGCTTTTCCTTTCAAACTTTTGACACTTGCTAGTGATTTTACAGCGCAAAATCCCGCTAAGGTGCAGGGCAAGACACTTCCTCCTAGCCTCAATTACAAAGGACAATGGAATGCCTCTTTGCGCGCCAAAGATTTTTCTACCAAGGTTTCTTGGAATGGAACTGTGGCGCTGACAGGCGCAAAATATGCTACTATAGAATTGCGCGATGTGCCTGCAAGAGCCACTTTAGATCTTGCGCCAGAGTTGACGAAACTCTCTTCCGCATTAACCATGAATATTGATGGAAGACTTTCTTTAAATACAAAAAAATACGTAGCTAGCGTCACTCGGGCACAGGCATCTATTCCGGATTTTGGTTCTTTGCATGTTTCTGGTAAAGGGGCAGTTGATTTTGCAAAAGAACTTTCGTGGTCAGTAGAGCTTTCGGGATCTACGGCATCCCTTTCAGAATTGCTTTGGCGCGTGGATGAACAGGCACAATCTGTGGTACCGGCAGCGTTGCCACAACGTATGGCCGGTAGCGCAAAAATTTCTTTTGCTAAAAATCTTTTGCGCATAGAAGCATTATCTTTGCGGGCCGGCGCCATGGACGTAAAAGGGTATATACGGCGCACGTTTGAAGCCATCCCTCAATGGAACTTTGATCTTTCTTTAAATAGCTTGAATTTTGATACTTTGTTTGCCAAAAACTCTTCTTCGG
>CAYJHX010000176.1:0-4805 GCA_964369395.1 uncultured Desulfovibrionaceae bacterium | reverse complement strand
GTCATGGGGTACGCATGGCTGAAAATCATACAGATTTACAGTCTGAAAAAGAAAATGGCTCCCCTCTTAACCCCATTGCCATGGATCCGCAACAAGAATGGGTTTACTTTGGGTCTTTGCATGGGACTAAAATTTTTCGCGTGCCGGCAAAAGCCTTTGATGACGAAAAAGCATTGCTACAAAGCATAGAAGTGTACGGGCCTAAACCGTATTGCGACGGCATTGCAGTAGATGCTCAACAAAATGTGTATATTACCAATATACAAGATCAAACCATTGGCGTCACCCAAAAAGGCAAGTATAAAGACATCGCTCGCCTTCCCGCCGGTCAGTCTTGGCCTGATGGTCTTTTTATTAGAGATGGCTATGTATACGGCGTGGTTAATCAATTGAATAGATCGGCTGCGCTTAACAATGGTAAAGATATAACAAAGCCACCTTTTTTGGTAGTGCGAACAAAACTTGTTCCATAGCAATAAAAACATACAACAGGCTATTGAAAATCAGTTACACGCCGATGATCAAAAAAGTCTTATACCATTGCCCTTTTCAACAGGCTGATTTGCAATTGGAAACCTCTGCGCAATTAAAAAATCATGGATTGCTTCGTCGCTGTGCTCCTCGCAATGACTTGGTATTACAAAGAAAGTCATTGCGAGCGAAGCGAAGCAATCCATGTGTTTTAATGTTTTTTAGAATTATGCAGAGATCTCAATTGTGCAAAGGCCTCGATGTATCAAAGAAGATAAACACGTTGTAACAAACAGAACACAAGGAGAACACGATGGAAAACGTAAAAGGTATTGAATTATTAAAAGAACGTAGAAGTGTACGGGCATATAAAGATGAAATCGTCAGTAAGGACGTTATGCAAAAAATTATGGACGCTGCACGTTTTGCACCTTCTTGGGCTAATTTTCAAGTGGCACGCTATACGCTTATCACTTCCCCTGAAAAAATCGCTCAGTGCATTACCGACGGCGTTAATGATTTTGCATATAACATTAGCACATTAAAAAATGCAAAAAACGTGGCTATTCTAAGCTTTGTAAAAGGGAAAAGCGGTAAACTTGACCCAGAAAAAGATGAATTTGCCACCAATAAGGCCAATGTATGGGAAGTTTTTGATGCCGGCATCGCTTGCCAAACTTTTTGCCTTGCGGCCCATGCTTACGGTGTGGGTACTTGTATAATGGGTATCATTAATGACGCAGAGCTTGCTAAGATTGCCAACCTTCCAGAAGAAGAAACCGTGGCGGCACTTATTGTTTACGGTTATCCAAGCACAGATACGCCTGCAACTCCCAGAAAAGGCGTAGACGAAATTTGTCGCTTTATTGACTAGAGACCTCTACACAATTCTTAAAATAGCTAAAACACATGGATTGCTTCGCTTCGCCCGCAATTGACTTTCGTTATAATAATACGTCAATTACGAGGAGTATAACGACGAAGCAATCCATGATTTTTTATTATGTAAAAGTCTTACTTAACAAAATGAAACCTACTCCCATACAAGAGCCGCCCACTCCCCTTCTGTCACCATACGTGCAGGAGGTAAGCCCTCTGCTGTATACGCAGCTTCCACAGCGTCAGCCTGCATAATCAATAAGCCCGATAAGATAAGGCAAGCGCCCTCTTTACGCAATTGTACCAATTGCGGCGCAAGCTCTTTTAAAGGCTTGGCAAGAATATTGGCAATCACCACATCAAAAGTGCGCCCTTGTACCGCCTCAACGGAACCCAATAGCACTTCAAAACCTTCTTTTTGAGCAGCATCATAATTTTTTATGTGATTCAACTCTCGATTTTCAAGGGCATTATCTACAGCCAACGTGTCAATATCTGTGCCTACGCCATACAGGCCGAACAAGCAGCATCCTATGCCTAAAATACCCGAGCCTGTACCCAAATCCAAAAATTCCATACCCTTCTGGATACGACCCGAATCTAGCAAATCAGAGATAACCCCCAAGCACAAGGCCGTGGTGCTATGATGGCCCGTGCCAAAGGCGGATTTGGGCTCAATAACAATGGCAGAGCGATGGTGCACATCGGTGCTTTCTTGCAACCATGGCGGCAATACAAGAAAACGATCACCGCAAGCAATAGGGGTAAAAAATTCGCGCCAAGCTTTGGTCCAATCTTCATTGGGCACTTGGTGAATCTCAACATTGGCAAAAGGCAAAACAGCGCGAATTTCTTTGGTTACATTTTCTATAAAATCACGGTTTTCACAATGAATACGAAAACAAGTTTCTCCTGTGGGCAGGCTTTCCTCTTCCCATCCAAAAGAAATATGTAAGGCAAGAAGCCCCCACATAATTTCAACTTGCTCTTCCTCAACAATAATATCGCAGCGTGTTAATGTGTTCATAAACAAAAGGTATAGGGGGCTATAAGCAAAGTCAAGCTCGCATCTCTCCCGAAATGGGGCGTCCTCGTTCATACCAAGGCTCAGCCAATAAAGACTCTATCAAAAAAGAAAGCTGCTCAGAAGTTTACATGATATTTCCTCGTAATAAATTGTAATAAGGCTTGTAGGAAAACTCTCTTGCGACAACGCGACGCCTCCACAAAAAACTTTACTTTCACTCAGATACTGCGTACTTTACGCTACCGTATTCTTATTCTTAAGACAACAATAGTTTGTTAGTATATCAGCAAAACAAAAAATGATGAAACATATATGTTTCCAGGAGATACGTATGCTAAAACTCACCATCATCGGCGCCGGCCCCGGTGGTTATACCACAGCCTTTGCCGCGGCACGTGCCGGTTGCCAAGTGACCCTCATCGAAAAAAAACATCTTGGCGGCACTTGCCTCAATACAGGTTGCATTCCCACTAAAACACTTAAAGCTACCGCTGATGCCCTTGAAACGGCTAATACCCTCGCCAGTTTTGGCGTAAAACTTACCTCGAAAAATGAAGATTGCGAAGCCGTGGCTTGCGTAGATATGGCAAGCACCTTGGCCCGTAAAGACAAAGTGCGCGATATCCTTGTGGGGGGCTTGGCTAAAACCTGCGCACGCCTAAAAATTACCCATCATGTGGGCACAGGGCGTATTATCAACGCCCATCAAGTGGAAGTAAACACCGAAAACGAAACCCTCATGGTAGAAAGTGATGCTATTATCATTGCTACAGGGTCTGGCATTCGAGAGTTGCCTACCCTCCCCTTTGATGGCACCCATATTATCCATAGCGACCACATCTTAGAGAGAGAAAATCTTCCTGCTAAAATGATTATCGTGGGTGGCGGTGTTATCGGCTGCGAAATGGCCTTTATCTACCAAAGCTTTGGAGTACAAATAACGCTTATTGAAGGGCAAAAACGTTTGCTCCCCATCCCCGGTGTAGACAGCGCCATCAGCAGTCTTATACAAAAAGAAATGAAAAAAAGACGTATTAACGTGCATTTAGGCAGCACGCTTAGCCATGCACGTGTAGAAAACAACACAGTGCATGGACAAATAGAACCACTTGTTTTAGCAGGGGAAACAGCGCCAGCCAATGCCAAAATCACCGCCATAGAAAGCGATGCGGTATTGGTTACCGTGGGACGTACCCCTTATACCCAAGGCCTTGGCCTAGACGACGCAGGCATTGCCACCGATGCCCATGGCTGGATAGTGGTAGATGAACATTTGCGCACCAATATTCCCGGCATTTATGCCATTGGCGATGTGCTTGGCCCCAATGCCATTATGCTGGCCCACATGGCTGCCGCCGAAGGCACACACGCTCTGCGCCATATTCTTGCCCAAAAAGAAAACCACGCCCAAGACATGGATCCCATGAATTATGACGTGGTGCCTTCTGCCATTTTTACCAGCCCCGAAGTAGGCTGTGTGGGCTTAAGCGAAGAGCAAGCGCAAGAGCTAGCCGCCGAAAAATCATGGGATGTGGCCTCTGCCACCTTTCAAATGCGCGAATTGGGTAAAGCCCAAGCCTCCGGACATTTGGCCGGACTCATCAAGCTTGTCTATGACAAAAACTCTGGGCGTTTGCTCGGTGCCCACATCGCCGGAGAACACGCTTCTGATTTGATTGCCGAAACAGCATTGTGCTTGCAAATGGGGGGCAGCGTGCAAGATATCGCCAATACCATTCATGCCCACCCCACCATGGCCGAAGGCATCTTTGAGTTGGCGCAAGAATTATACATGCCAAAATTTTAAAAATCGTTGAACGTATAAAATTAATTGTGCGAAACTCTCGTAAATAAAAAAAGCCCCTTAACAGCTTGTTGAGCGCGTTTTGGGGAGGATGGGAGGCGTGGGGGGAAGGAGGGACTTTTTGGCGCTAGCAAAAGTTCCTTCTTCCCCCCACAAGAAATTATTTAGATAGTGTCGTCAAATGCACCTTTTCGGCTTTCTCTACGTCAGATTTCACAAGCTTTTTCGGTCATGTATGTCTATATACACTCCTTCAAAGCTTGTTTATCTTCCTTGATAAATCTCGAAAATTCGCAATTTGACGACACTATCTAGGTAAAAGAAACTCTTTAGGCAATAAATATTTATCTAGCTTTGCTAGCAAATCTTCTACATCTAAAGGTTTTCCAAGGTGGTCATTGAGGCCAGCATCAAGGCATTTTTGCACATCTTCTTTAAAAACATTGGCCGTTAGGGCAATAATGGGCACATGCTGGGCATGCACATTATCCATAGCTCGAATCACGCGTGTCGCTTCGTAGCCATCGCGGCGCGGCATATGAATATCCATAAGCACCACATTATATTCATCGGCATGCTTTTGCATCATTTCGCAAGCCATAATCCCGTCTTCGGCGCAATCAA
>CAYJHX010000175.1:0-4814 GCA_964369395.1 uncultured Desulfovibrionaceae bacterium | reverse complement strand
TTGGGGGAGGGACCTTTTTGAAAAAAGGTCGCCTCCCCCAGACCCCCACCCCCTAAAACTTTTATATTAAGCATAGAAACCACAATTTTTTGTTATTGTATTTTTCTATGGCTAAAGAAATATAACGCGTTTTGAAAGGGGAAGGGGGGCTGGGGAAAGGGGAAAACTTTTTGGCGTTAGCAAAAGTTTTCCCCTTCCCCCAGAAAGAGTATTAAATACTTCCCTTCCCCGCAATTTTCAACGGACAAGGATAGAACAATCCTTGTCCGTTGGTGTTCTTTATGGTACAAAGCCAAAACGCACTGCGGAGAAGTGTGCCTTTTCTTTTGCTTTTCCATAGACAGTGTATCAGTCAATTATGAGGATAAACTATGTTTGGCATTGGTAGTACAGAACTTCTTGTCATTTTGGTGGTGGCCTTGGTGGTGCTTGGGCCCAAATCTTTGCCTGGTATTGCAAAAACTGTGGGCAAAGTTATGGGCGAATTTCGCCGCGTCACTACAGACTTGCAACGCACTATGAATGCAGAAATGGCGCAAGAAGAGCATGATAAGCTTAAAAAAGAAGCCGAAAAAGAACTGTTTGGGCATGGCGAAGAAGCCGAAAAAAAAGCTAAAGAAAGCAGCGTAGCTCGTGATACTACAAAAGAGCAGAGTGTTACAGAGTCTGATGGTATAGCTTCACACACTAGTGTTGAAACAGAACAGGCTACGGTTACCATTGATGCCAGCACAGCCAAAACGCCGCCAAGTTCTTCGGAAAATCCTTTAGAGCAGGCCGTGGCTAAAGCGCAAGAAGAAGCCCGCCAAACGACAGAGGCTACGCAAACGGCATCTTCCGAAGCTCCCAGAGTGAGCACAGCTAAGGAAATGGCATGAGTAAGCCCACATCTTCCGATCAAGAATCTCTTTTAGAAGCAGATGCTGTTGCAAAAACTACAGCAGTACAAAAGACTTCTCCGGAAAAAGAAAGCGCACAGGAAGAACTGCCTGTACAGCGTTCTTTGCTAGCAGATTTTGGCATTGTTATTCCTGAAACGCGCAAGAAGACTGCTGCTTCTACAAAGGAATCTAAAGTGAAGCCTGCGTCCTCCGCACAGCCAATGACATCTCCAAAAATAAAGGCTTCTAAAAAGACGCCTGTAAAAACAGCGGCCATGGCAACACCACCAGTCAAGACGCACTTTCCTAAAGAAATGACTTCTGAAAAAATCGAAATAAAGCAAGAAAAAGCAGAAAATCTCCATACAGGCACCACAGAAAATACAACTGTCATGCCTAGCGATGCTGATTATCCTACGCCGCCAGAGTACGCTGACCTTGTGTCCGCTACGCAAGAAGAAGGAGTTGGCGCTCAGAATGCTGCATTGGCAAGCAATATGCCACAAGGCCAGGCACAACAGGGCGAAGAGGCAGAAGATACAGCGCAAGGGAACAGTATCCAAGAGAGTCATATTCAAACTCAAGATCAAGGAAACTGTGAAAGTCACAGCACCAACCTTGGACAAGAAAATAAAGAAGATAGTATAGAAAACGAAAAATATATCGAAGAAGAAATTATTGAAGGCATACAAGAGGAATTGCCCCCTATTATTGATGATACAAAAAAAACGGTAACAGAGAATTCGGATACCTCAGAAAACACAGAGGCTCCAGAAGAAAAAAGCGATTCCGCGGAAGATGCCGCATTGGCGACAGCAGACAATCGCCCTCTTAATCAACCTAAGGGAAAGCGCCCTCCCACTAAGACGCGGGAAGAGCGTGGCTTGCCCCCTCTAGACGAAAGCGGTAACGAGTCGCCCATAGCGCCAGAAGAAAAGCCCATGAGCCTCATGGAGCATTTGGCCGAATTACGTACGCGCTTGGTACGCTCCTTCATTGCCGTAGGTTTAGCCTTTGTGGTGAGCTACACTTTTTCAGAACAACTTTTTGCCGCCTTGTGCCAACCGCTTATTGACGCTTTGCCTGAAGGTTCAAAACTTATTTTTACAGCCTTACCCGAAGCTTTTTTTGTGTATTTGCAGGTGGGGCTGGTGGCTGCCGTCTTTGTGGCGAGTCCCTATTTATTTTACCAAATATGGGGCTTTGTTTCACCGGGACTGTATGAAGAAGAAAAGAAATATATGGTGCCCATGGCTCTTATTTCTGCGTTCTTTTTTTTAGGTGGCGCTTCCTTTTGTTTCTTTGTGGTCTTTCCCTATGCCTTTACCTTTTTTGTGGGCTTTGCCAGCGAAGATATTGCCGCCATGCCCTCTCTTTCAGCTTATTTAGGTTTTGCCCTTAAATTACTCATCGCCTTTGGCTTGATTTTTGAGATGCCGCTGTTCACCTTTTTCTTGGCACGTATGGGGGTACTCACAGCGCAAATTATGAGAAATGGGCGCAAGTATGCCATACTATGTATTTTTATTGTGGCAGCCATTCTTACGCCGCCCGATGTTATTTCGCAATTACTTATGGCTTTTCCCATGATGTTGCTTTACGAACTGAGTATTGGCGTGGCAGCCATGTTTGGGCGAAAGAAAAAAAGCGACGCCACAGAAGATGACGATACGCAGGTTGAAGAAACTACCGAGAAAAAAGAAGAGGAGGCAGCATGAGCCCACAAGTAACAGAGCGCAAGGTACGCACAGCCAGTATAGCCCGCACCACCAAGGAAACCGATATCAGTATTCAACTCAATCTTGATGGGCAAGGTAAAGTAGAAGTAAATACCGGCCTTGGCATGCTTGATCACCTCTTGACGTTGATGGCCTTTTGGGCCAATTTTGATATAGACATTCGCTGTACTGGCGATTTACATATTGACGGACACCATACAGCAGAAGACGTGGCTTTGTGTTTTGGGCAAGCCGTACTCGAGGCCCTTGGCGACCGTAAAGGCATTGCGCGCGTGGGGTATGGACGTGTGCCCATGGATGAAGCGCTGGCCGATGTGACCTTAGATATTTCCGGCAGACCTTGGCTGGAGTGGCGCGGTGATGCTTTGCTCCCGCCCATGATTGGTGGCGAAGAGGCAGATCTTTGGCGTGAACATTACAAAGCCTTGGCTACGGCCCTACGTTGTAATTTGCACGTGAATTTTCATTATGGAAAAAATGGCCACCATCTTTTAGAATCAGTGGCAAAAGGCCTTGGCTTGGCATTGGCCGAAGCGGTACGTTTGCAAGGGCAAGGGGTGCGTAGCACCAAAGGAGGCTTAGATTAATGCAGAAAAATCTCTCTCAATTGTTCCTCTTAGCTATGGTGGCTTTATTGTCTTTACTATTGTGCGCATGTCAAAGCAAAAGCCCCTCACCTTCCGGTGCGGGTACAAGCACGCTAGCGCCTAAAGGGGCATCAAGCTCTTTGGGGTCTTCTGGTGCCGCTGATATGACTGGCGCTTCCTTGCCCAGCACCACTCTTGTGGGCGTAGTGCCTTTTAGTCAGCCTACCAGCGCAGGGCAGCTTATAGCAGGCTCTATTCCTTACGATCAAGAGCGCATTGCCCCAGATCAATTGCGCAATGCTGGTAAAATGCTGCACAGCTCTCTTAAGGCATCTCGCCGTAACTATAAAGAAATTCCTCTTCCTGTGGGGTTAAATGCCACAAGCTTGCTTACAGCCCCAAGCCCCGCGGCTTTACCCCTGTGGTTAGCCTATGGCGAACAAAATAAAGTGGATTTTCTTTTGGTACCGCAAATACTGCATTGGCATCAACGCGAAGGTGGGCGTGTGGGCGTTAAATCTTCCGCCCATGTACGTGCAGAATTTTTCTTGATAGACGTGCGTAATCAGCGCGTATTCCGACGTTCTATTTTTGACGAAAAACAAGTGGGCCTTGCGGAAGACCTTACCAAGTTAGGTTCCTTTTTCCAACGCGGTGGTAGCTGGATTACCGCCGAAGAAATGACCCAAGAAGCCATTAACCAAGCTATAAAAGAAATGAGACTTTAAATGATTATTTTTCCTGCAGTTGATATTCAAGACGGCAAGGCCGTGCGCTTAAAACAAGGCCTTGCCCACGAAAGTACCGTTTTTGAAAATGACCCCGTCAAAGCCGCCCTCACGTGGCAAAATGCCGGCGCGCAATGGTTACACGTGGTAGACCTTGATGGCGCCTTTGGGGGGCGAGCCGCCAGTTATAAAATTGTGGCCGATATTTGTGCGGCTTTAACTATTCCCGTACAGTTGGGCGGTGGCATTCGCGATTTGGCTACGGCACAAATCTATTTTGATGCCGGAGTAGAGCGCCTTATTATTGGCACCATTGCCCTTGAAGAACCCAAAATTTTTGCTGCGCTTTGTCAAGCCTTTCCCGGTAAAGTGGGTATTTCCCTTGATGCCGACAATGGTCGCCTCAAAACCAAGGGCTGGGTGCAAGATGTAGAGCAAACCATCGACGATGTTTTGCCCCGCTTGCAAGATATGGGCGCTGCTTTTGTCATCTATACCGACATTGCTCGCGATGGCATGCAAAGTGGTGTAAACGTAAATGCCCTCGAACACATCTGTAGTTTGGCTAGCATTCCTGTGATAGCTGCCGGTGGTGTGGCTACCCTTGAGGACGTAAAAGCGCTCTATCCCCTTTCTGTTAAGAGCACGCTACAAGGCGCCATCAGCGGCCGTGCTCTGTACGAAGGAACGCTAACGCTTGATGCAGCTCATGCATGGATTGAAGCACAAAAATAGTTTTAAGAGTGTATTCTTTTGTGGGGGAGGCCCGTTCGAAAGGGGGCTTTTTGAAAAAAGGTTCTTTTCCTCCCCCACGCCCCCTCCTTTTTCCCAAAACTTTTTTATTGCTTACCTATTTTTCAAAAAAAATATTACAAAAAA
>CAYJHX010000174.1:0-4827 GCA_964369395.1 uncultured Desulfovibrionaceae bacterium | reverse complement strand
TTCCCCCAGCCCCCCTTTCCAAATAACTTTAATTATAGTTTATAGTTAAAGTATTGTATAAAATTAAGCCACTCAAGATTATACTCGCCATTCAAATTCATTTCCGTATGATGAGATTTATTAGTAATCTGAACAAGCGCCAAAGACCTTACCTTGACTAAGGCCTCCGATGCATACATCCCCCTTATCACTATGGAAAATAAAGTTCAAAAAATCTATGAGGTTTTGCTAAAAAACTTAATGCACAAACATAGTATGTGGCTTTAGCGAGATGCGCGTACTTGTTCAAAAAAATACATACCACAAAACAATAAAAAATTCCCTCCCGCCTTCAATACAAGCAGTTCACTAGGAATTTCTTGTAAACACCTACAAATTTTAATGAAAAAATAAATCTTGCTGAAAGAACATATTTTTTTCTCTACATACGCCACATTTCCCCTCCACATGTCAGTAACGTAGCAGTATCGTTACAAGAAAGCTTTCTTTGTGAAAAAGCAAACAACCTGTTGAAATGACAACTATTTTTTTTCAATCCAATCGTTTTTTTCCATTTGTTATCATTTTTGTTCTGTGTCTATAACACCTTCAGAGCAACAGTATACAACTTTTAACGAAAGGAGAAAAAGGATGAGTCTGGTTAGCAACGCAAAATATTGTATTAGTGACCGTCATATTCAACTTATCAATGGGGTCTTTTTTGTGGGGCTTTTTGCAGGCGCAGCCTATCAATTTTCTCAATGGCATTACATTGCCATGTTAGGAATCAGTCCGCTTATTGTGGGCATAGTGTTGGGTATGGCTTATGGCAATACCCTACGCCTGCACTTACCGGTATATTGGATTTTAGGTATTGTCTTTTCCTCTAAAGGCTTGCTACGTTTTGCCATTGTTCTCTACGGTTTTCGCTTAACGTACCAAGATGTTTTTGTCGTAGGAATAGAAGGTTTGCTCATTGCAGCCATCATGCTCACAAGCACCTTTATTGGCGGCTCATGGTTAGGCATTAAAGCCTTTGGCCTCTCTAAAGAGCTCGCCATTCTTACTGCAGCAGGCAGTTCCGTGTGTGGCGCTGCCGCAGTACTTGCCACCGAGCCGGTGGTCAACGCCCAATCCCATGAAAGCAGTGTAGCTGTCGGCACAGTAGTACTTTTTGGCACCCTTGCCATGTTTATCTATCCCAGTCTGTATACGCATGGTCTTTTAGGTATGACTCCAGCAGAATACGGCATGTTTGCCGGCGGTACTTTACATGAGGTAGCCCACGCTGTGGCTGCCGGACAAGCTATTACTGCCGAAGCCGCCAATACCTCCATCATCGTGAAGATGATGCGAGTCATGATGATTGCCCCCCTACTCATCTGTCTTGGCTGGTGGCTCTCAAGAGTAAAAACCGATGATAATGCTACGCGTAAATCGTATAATATGCGTTCCTTTCCTTGGTTTGCTCTGCTCTTTTTAGTCTGCATTGGTATCAACTCTTTAAACATTATCCCGCAAAACATTGTAGAAAACATCAATGATTTTGATACTTTTCTACTCACAATGGCCATGTGTGCCTTAGGCATGGAAACTTCCTTTGCCAAGGTACGTGCCGTAGGCCCCAAACCCTTTATTCTTGCAGGTTTACTTTCTGTATGGTTGTTGGTGGGAGGCTATGGCATCTGTACATGGGTTTTCTCTCTCTAGTAACAATTTAGTGGCTAAGTAAATAGATAAATCACAATAACCTATAACCCATATGGAGCGTCCCCATGCAAAATCCCCTTCTTCTTACCGGAACTTTGGCCTTGCTTTCTGTTGTTCTTGTAACCATCGTAGGCTTTTTCTTCTTCGAGAAAAAAGGCAAGTAACAAACTGTATTCCTAGCACTTACTAAGAGAGATTGCTTAATTTTAAAAGTCTCTCTTAGTAAGAACAATATTTGCAAGATACATCCTAAATGCATTCACACTTTTCTTTACAAGTACGAGAATCTTCTAAATATTTTCGCTAACATACTTGATTATTAGTATAATTCTTTGAGGAATAGTGGACATTTTTACGAAAGCACTGTGCAAATATACATCATGCGCATTTCACATTGCGCAAGCATGCAACATTTTAACAACATAGGAATACTGAAATGAAATTGCGTTACATTGAAGTTTTTTTAACCTTAGCCCAAACGCCTAATATGCGCGATGTGGCTCATAAACTTTTTGTTTCGCAAGCAGCCATTTCAAGTACTTTGCGTGACTTGGAAGATGAAATAGGTGTAGAGCTTTTTGATCGTGTAGGGCGAGGTATTCGCCTTAACGAAAAGGGGCGCGTACTGCAAAAAAGATTAGAGCCTCTCTACCATCAATTAAACAATGTACTTGCACTGCTTTCTACTGAAGAGCTTATGGGCAAGCTTTTCATAGGGGCTTCTATCACCTTGGCCAACTGGGTGTTACCGCAAATATTATACAATATTAAAAAGCAATATCCCCATGTAGAACTCGACTGTCACGCAGACAATACTTTTGAGATTGTGCGCAAAGTAGAAAATGCGCAATTAGATCTAGGCTTTGTGGAAGGGGATGTGAGCACTGTGGATCTTAACACCACATTCATCGGTAGTGAAGATTTAGTCATTGTCACTTCTGACAAAAAATTGGCCGCAACACCACAGCGCATTGAAGACCTTATGCAACACTTGTGGCTTTTGCGCGAAGTAGGCTCAGGCACACGAGAAAACTTCTTGCGCAACATCAATCCATTAGGCTTGCACCCAGAGCAATATTTAGAACTTACCCATACTGATGCCATTAAACATGTATTGCAAAATGCCGGCACACTTTCGTGTTTATCCCCTTGCACCATTGAATTGGAGGTAAAACTTGGCATGCTCTTTGTGGTTCCCATAAAAAATATGCGTTTTAAACGCAATTTTTATTGCATAGAGCGAAAAGAAAATCCGTCTACCCCTTTACACAAAATGTTAATAGAAGCCTTGCAATCCCGCCTCAACCAAGAAAAAAGGAATATGTCATGAAAGAAAAAGGAAAATGGTATTTTGAAAAATATGCCATGAATTGCCCCGCCACAAAAATGTTTTTTATCTATTTTTCTGTCATTATTTTATCTGTATCCTTTTTTGCCTCTCATGCTTTTTCTCGTACCCCCGAAGAGTACTGCCCTGCCGAAAAATACGATTCTGTAACGATACAAGGAAAATATATCGGGTGGCAATTGCCAGATACCCCCCAAAAAACCATTACCGTAAGCCTAAAAGAAAGTCATGTGCCCTTATACATTATTGCTTCAGAATTTCGAGCAAAAACCCTTTTTGGTGACAATTACAACAAAACCGTGGAAGTAACCTACGATTATATACAAAATTACTCACAAAAAGACAAAAAATGCATGCGCTATTATGTCTTAAAAAATGGTAAGGTTTTGCCAGAATAATCTCATGGAGCAAGAAAAAAACAATTTTCTTTCTTTTAATTTTTTTGATTACTTGGAGAAGTAGATGGTATTACATGTTTCAAAGGTGTCTGTACTACGCGTAGCTATTGCCCTAGGCCTACCCCTTTCTTTTTTCTTAATTCCTATTACTGAAGCGTATACTTATGAGTTACGCATTTTTTTTGCCATAACGCTTTTTTGCATGCTTTGTGTGGCTTTGGAATTTTTTGACACTATTATTCCCGCCATTTTATTGCCCACTATGTATTTACTCAGTGGTATTGTGCCGCAAGATGTGGCCTTTGGCGCTTGGACGAGTAATACTATTTGGATGATGCTAGGAGCCATGATTTTGGCCAATGCCCTTGAGGAGTGCGGTCTACTTGCCAGAATTGCTTATTGGTGCGTGCTCAAATGCGGTGCCAGCTATACCGGAGTTATGTATGGCGTATTCATAGCCGGCTCTATTATTAACTTCATTACCTTTTGCCAAGCTTTTATTGTCATGATGGTGTTAGGCTATGGTATTATCGTAGCCATTAAATTAAAGCCTTCCAAAGAAAGTGCCCTACTCTGCTTTGCCATTATGCTTGGCGGCCAAGGCGCCCCCAGTAGCTTTTTATATAACCCCGGTTTCTTAGCATTGGCCGAAGAAGGTGTACGTCAAGTTATTCCTGGTTTTACTGCTGTTTGGTATGAAATGCTCTTTTACAATGGCATTATCTTTTTTCTTTTTCTAGGTTTATTGTGGCTGTTTGCCCGTGTATTTAAAGCAAAAGATGTGGTGCTGCAGGGCGGAAAAGAATATTTTGAAAAAGCCTATGCCGATTTAGGGCCTCTTTCTCCCAAAGAAAAGATTTCTATCGTGGTTATTGTTGTGCTCATGGCCTATTTATTTACGGTACCGTGGCATGGGTATCCTGCTGCCTATGGCTTTATGACTTTGCCCTATATTCTCTTTTTGCCGGCACTAAAGGTAGGCACCACAAAGGCCATTAACAAAACAAACTTTAGCATCTTTTTCTTCATGGTCAGTTGCCTTGGCATAGGTACCGTAGGGGGCGAATTGGGCTTTGGCAATATTATTTCCACAAGCATTACCCCCATGCTCAAAGACGCCCCTGTCTTGCTCTCATTGGTCATTATGATGGCTTGTGGCGCGGCAGCAAACTTCTTCATGACCCCCTATGCCATGATGGCCGGCTTATCCTATCCCTTTGCTCAAGTGGGGGTAGACCTTGGACTCAACCCCATGGCGGCCATTATGACCCTTGTAGCCTCTTGCGACCTTATTTTATTCCCCTTCCAAGTGGCGCCCTATCTTCTTCTTTATGGTTATGGCATGATTACCATGAAACAATTTGTAAGCTTTAATATCATTAAAATAGCTTG
>CAYJHX010000173.1:0-4860 GCA_964369395.1 uncultured Desulfovibrionaceae bacterium | reverse complement strand
CTCCCGACCAAGAGCTTAGAAGGCTCCTGCTCTGTCCAACTGAGCTATGGACGCGAGGCGATTTTTATAGCCTTTCAAGGTTTTAAGGTCAAGATAAAAATAGCGCATCGATAAAAAAAATGACGTGCTATTTATCGACGCAGTCTAAGCTAATTTATCCAATTCAGCTTTGATGTTGTCTACGGTGGCTTCGCCTCCGCTAAGACGGCTTACATTTTCACCATCTTTATAAAATAAGAAGGTGGGCAGTCCCATCACTTTCATAGACATGCAGAACTTACGATTTTCTGAGGCATTTAATTTACAAAATTTTACCTTGCCGGCATATGTATCTTCCATACCTTCGACTTGAGGTAAAAGTTCGAGGCACGGGCCGCATTGAGGGCCCCAAATATCTACCATAACAGCGCCTTTATACTGTACTACTTCTGCATCGTAGTTATCTTGGTCTACAACAAACATATCTTTCTCCTTTTGGCTAAAGTTACTTTAATTTAGTAACGATTCTATGAAGAATCATTATGGAAGTAAAGTTATACTGCACGTAGTTATACGAGCATACGATACGCATTAGTGGTTTAAGTAAGCATAGGCCGACATGGCAGCGCGTGCTCCATCGGCAGAAGCCGTAATAACTTGGCGTAAATGAGTATCGCGCAAGTCGCCAGCAGCAAAAATGCCGGGTTCAGAAGTGTGCATATCTGCGTCTGTTTTAATCCAGCCGCCCTCGAGAGTTTCAACCACATTTTGTACATAATCGGTATTGGGGCTTGTGCCCACAAACATAAAAACACCGTTTACTTCAAGCGTGGAAAGCTCTTGCGTTTTTACATTTTTAATTTTAACCCCTTCAACTATACCATCTCCATAAATTTCTTCCACTACACTGTCTAGCACAGGCACAATTTTAGGATTAGCTAAAGCTTTTTCTACAACCATTTTATCGGCTCTAAACTCGTCACGGCGATGAATGATATACACTTTATCTGCAAATCTCGTAAGATACCCTGCTTCTTCTACGGCAGTATTACCACCGCCCACTACAGCTACCTCGAGCTCTTCAAACATATTCGCATCGCATACAGCACAATAGCTCACGCCTTTGCCAACATATTCTTGCTCACCTTTGCATCCAAGGGGGCGAAAATGTGCGCCTGTGGCTAAAATTAAAGCTTTTGCCTCTAGCTCACCTTCTTGTGTAGTGACTATTTTTTTTCCGTCACGCACTTCAATTTTTTTGACATGGGCTGTGCGAAATTCTGCTTTTAAGCTTTCAGCATGCTCTCTGAAATTTTTTGAGAGTTCTTCACCAGAAGAGTGTATGGTGCCTGGCCAATTTTCAATTTCATTTGTAAGTAAAATTTGCCCGCCGGGGCGGCCTTTTTCTAATACCAACACGTCAAGCCCTGCACGTTTAGCATAAACGGCTGCCGTTAGACCTGCTGGCCCGGCGCCTATGATGATAAGTTCGCGTTTTTCCACAATTACTCCTTATTGTTCGAAGAAACCTTTCATGCGTCGTATTATAACTGTCTCATGAGATAACATAATGTGTATAAAAGAAAAAGGTATAAATTGGCATAATATATTCTTTATACAACATTATTTTGTAAACTAGATTTAATAGGAATGATTATAATTGTCAATAAGAAAGATGTTTTGTAAAAAAAACCCCAGACGGGCTGGGGCTTTATTTTGCTATTTTGTTAGGCTTTATCTTGAAGTTTTTGGCGTAGTTCCAAATGAACGGTATCAGAATCTTCCAAAGGTATTTGGCAAGTTCCGGCGTTCATATGTCCGCCACCGCCGTAGCTGAGCATAATTTCACCAATATTAATAGTGGACGTACGGTTTACAATAGATTTTCCTACAGCATACACGACATTTTTCTTGTGTAATCCCCACAAAATATGTACCGAAATTGTGCATTGTGGGAAAAGAGCATAGAGCATAAAGCGGTTTGTAGTCCAAATAGTTTCTTGATAACGTAAGTCTAGCTCAATAAGGTTTCCGTATATTTTGGAACACTCTTTCAATTGAGCTTCTGCTTTTTCTTTATGTTCGTTATAGAGATCTGTACGTTCTTTAATATCTGGATCTTCCATGATTTCTTCAACCTTTAGCTCGGTGCAAAGGTCGATAAGCTTCATCATAAGCTCATAGTTGCTGATGCGAAAATCTCTAAAACGCCCAAGTCCTGTACGGGGATCCATGATATAGTTGAGTAAAATCCAATTTTTAGGATTTAAGATGTCATCCATAGTCAACTGTGCGGCGTCAGATTTGTCTACAGCTTCCATCATATCATCAGAGATATTGGGAAAACGCTCTTTACCACCAAAGTGGTCGTACACTACACGAGCAGCAGAAGGCGCCTTTGCATTGATAATATGATTGCTTGCCCCTTGTTTTGAGCGCATCGTTTCAGAAAGGTGATGGTCAAAACAAATATGTACATAAGGGCTATAGGGGAGGTTCGTGGTAATATCTGAGCTTCCCAATTCAATGCGTCCGTCTTGAACGTCTTTGGGGTGCACGAAAAGGATATCACCTACAAGACCGATTTGTTTTAACAATACGGCGCACACTAAGCCATCAAAATCACTACGTGTTACCAAACGATATTGGGCTGCCATATTAGCCTCCAAGTTAAATATATACGAGAAGATAGGAAAAAAACATATTCTCTTAACAGCCTTATATTGCCTTGATTTTGGTAGAACTGTCAAGGTGTGTTTGCGTATTTCTAGAAAATTTATAAAGTTTGCGAAATTGTATGATACACAATATTGTAGTGTGGTATATAAGGTGTTTTCGTGGTGATTTTTCAAATTAGTGTATATTATATGCAGGCTATGTAAAAATTTCAAAAAAAATTAAATTTGTTTTTCTGCTTGGCAGGGTGTAGTTGCTTAGCTATACTTTCCCAATGAAAAATTCTGCTCAACAACACTCGCATGCTGTTATAATTTTAGGGGCTGGCGCTGCGGGCTTGCAATGTGCGCTTACTGCGGCGCGTCGTGGACTTAGCGTACTTCTTTTAGATCACAATACCACAGCAGGGCGAAAAATTTGCATTAGCGGTGGAGGAAAAGCCAATTTTACCAACGTACACATGGGTACAGCCTTTTATATTGGTGAAGATATAGACTTTATTCAACCATCACTTGAAGCTTTTACCCCTAAAGAGTTGTTAGATTATTTTGTTACGCACAGACTGACTTGGGAAGAGCGAGAACATGGGCAACTCTTTGGTAAGCAATCTGCTCAAAAAATTGTAGATGCTTTTGTGTACGATTGCGAACAGTTGGGGTGTGATTTTTTATTTTCGCAAAGCATAAAAACAGTTACACGCGAAAATGATTTGTTTTGCGTACACACACAAGATAAAGAAGGGGGTGCGCAATCATTCTACGGGAAAAATCTCGTGCTTGCTTTAGGGTCTCCTGCCTGGGAAAAGATAGGAGCCAGTGATTTGGGGGTGCGCTTGGCAAAGCAGTGGGGACATGGCGCCCAAGCTTTTACTCCAGTGCTTACATCGCTGCACTTGCCCAGCCAATGCTCTCTTGTGGGCTTAAGCGGTATTGCTGTGCCGGTAAACATACGAGTAGGGGACTATACTCATACAGAATCCTTACTATTTACACACACAGGCATCAGTGGCCCTGCCGTATTACAGGCTTCGTGTCGCTGGCAAAAGCGGCAAGAAATTTTCATCAACTTCTTACCACATATGCATTTTGAAGATCTTTTAGACGCTCCAGAGTGTGGTAAGCTGTTTGTGCGCACCCTTGTAAGTCGACATATGCCACAGCGTTTAGCCGATGCCCTGGTGCCGGAGATATGGTCACGCAGAAAAATTGCTGAACTTTCGCGTAAAGCTCGCAAAGAAATACATGAGGCTATACATAATTTTTGTGTGATTCCTGAAAAAAAAGGAGGCATGCATAGGGCAGAGGCTGCCGCAGGAGGCATTTTAACTAAAGATGTTAACCCTTGGAGTATGGAAAGTTTGTTGCAAAAAAATCTGTTCATTGTAGGAGAAACATTAAATATTGCAGGGCATTTAGGCGGGTACAATTTACATTGGGCCTTTGCAAGTGGGCATGTAGCAGGGCTGCATGTAGAATAAAAATAAACGATAATTATGCTCTTGACAATTTCTAGATATGAATATACGTTGTCCACTATGAAAAAAATACTTACCTTACTTTGTCATGTTTCTCTGTGCTGTCTTCTTTTGTTAAGCTTCGGTTGTGCCAATAAATCTACAAAACTTACGGCTCAAATCCCAACCGCAAAAAATACAGAAGTAAAAAAAGAATCTGAATCCACATCTGTGCTTGCAGAAGTAAAACAGGCCCCCATGCGAACTATGGCTAAAGTGAATGCCACGCCAGATTCCAAAATAGTAGCGCAAACTTCCTCTAAAAAAACGAGCACTCTCGCCGCTGCCCCTGCCAAAAAAGCGGATTCCATAGCATCAGCCCCTCAGACTGTTATTATCAATACAAAAAATGGCGCTGTAGTAGCCCAGAAAGATGAAAAAGCTGTTGTTATTCCTAAAGCAAAAAGTGTTCTTGGCGTTCGTTATAGCTATGGCGGTACCACCACAAGAGGTTTTGATTGCTCTGGTTTTGTGCAGTGGGTGTACAAGCATGCTGGGGTGAAACTTCCCCGTACTGCGAGAGAGCAGTCTCGTGCAGGTGTTGCTGTAAAGAGTAAACAGCATATAAAGGTGGGAGATATTGTAGCTTTCCGTCATCCTCGTATTGGTTATCATACCGGTATCTACGTGGGAGATAATAAGTTTATCCACAGCCCAAGACGTAATAAAAGTATTCGTGTAAGTGATTTATC
>CAYJHX010000172.1:0-4865 GCA_964369395.1 uncultured Desulfovibrionaceae bacterium | reverse complement strand
CTCTACACGAGCTCTTTGAAAATGATAAGAAAAAATAAAAAAGAAATAATTTTCCCGATTTATATTATGGAAAAAAAGTGCGCACCTGTCAAGAAAGAGAGTTTTATACAAATAGAGACCTCTAATTGTACAGGAGTCTTTTTCATAACAAAGACCTCCCACAAAAGCAGGAGGTCTTTGTCAAAAAAGATATATTCAAAAAATAGTGTTGCCCGTTAACTCGCTTTCATTTCTCGAATAATTTGTTCTAATTTCTCTGCTTGCGCTGTTAAATCCATCACCGCATGGGTTGCTTCATTCATGGCACGCGAAGTCTCCACAGAAGCGGTATTAATACTTGTCAGTGAGCGATTAATTTCTTCAGAAGTGGCCGATTGTTCTTCGGCTGCCGTGGCAATGGTGCGTACCTGATCTGCAGAAGCATCCACCAAAGACACAATTTCCTCTAAAGAATGTCCAGCGTCTTGCGCTAAGTTCGTGGCGGCCACGATGCTGTTTACAGAGCTATCCACATTTTTCATATTACGTTCCACACTGGTTTGCACCCCAGCAATGGCGCTACCTACTTCTACAGTAGCCTGCATGGTTTTTTCTGCAAGTTTGCGCACTTCATCAGCAACCACCGCAAAGCCGCGTCCTGCTTCACCTGCACGCGCAGCTTCAATGGCAGCGTTTAGGGCCAACAAATTTGTTTGGTCAGCAATATCAGAAATAACATTCATGATGGCGCCAATGGACTCTGCTTGTACGCCCAACTGCACCATATCTTCTTTTAATTGTTGCGACTGGCTTTCCACTTCAGCAATACGCTTGACCATATCACGCACAATATGCGCCCCATCTTCAGCTTTGCCGCGAGCATCATTAGAAACGTGCGTGGCATCACCGGCGCTGCGAGCCACTTCAAGAACGGTAGAATTCATTTCTTCCATGGCGGAAGCTGTTTCAGTAATACGATCAGAGCTTTCACTTACGCTTTGTCCCGATTCCGCCACTTGTGCAGAAAGTTCGCGAGAGGCATTAAAGACAGCGTCCACCACACCTTCCAATTGTCCGGCGGCATCAAGCATACCTTGACGTTTGGCTCTTTCAGCCTCTGCCTGAGCTTCTTTAGCTTGCTCCATGGCCACATTGGCTTCTTGGCTCAAGCGTGCAGCAGCCTGTGCTTGCTCATTGGCATGCGTAATATTTTCTTTTAAAGAGTTCACCATGGTACGCAAAGCGTCGGCGAGTTTGCCCAATTCGTCTTTGGAGTCCACATGCAACTCTTCATCAAGATTTCCTGCTGCCACAGCTTGTGCAAATTGCATACCTTTATTTAAAGGACCAGTAATGCTTTTGGTAAGGTAGGTTGCAAAAGCCACTCCCGCAAAAAACAGTATAGAAATGAATACAATTGTACTCATTTGGCTTGTTTTTAAACCTTCCACAGCTTCTAATTGCTGTGCATTTATTTCTCGGCTTAATTCATCAAAGCTGGTGTTCACCAAAGCATGAATTTGCTTCGAATAGCCGCTACGTTCATTAGAAAGGGCATTCAATTCGTTAATACTTTTGGCCATCGCTTCTAGATTTTTATCGTACTCAATAAGCACAACCAAAACATTATTTACAAGGGTTTTCAATTCTTCAAAAGAGAAATCTTCTTTATCTACCTGTGCTTGCTTAATAATTGCCGATAATTGTGTATGCAAATTCATAAGCTTCTTATCATCATTATTATTTACAGCAACAACAACATCAAAACGCAAAGAATTAATGGCGCTGTTAAAGTTCATGGTAGCGCGAAGGTATTGTGCAAGCATATCTAAACGCGCAGCATCTTGAGATTGTCTTGCATTATCCATCTCTTTATCAATGAAGTTTGTAACGGCAACAACATTTTTTTCAATAGTAACTTCAATATCTTCTAACTCTTTTTGATTTTTTAAGAATGTAGCTAGCGTACTATGAGATGTATGCACAGAATCTGTATATTGATCATAAATACCATCAAATTTTGCAATGAATCTTTGCAAAAGAATCAAGTCGGGATATTTTTGTAGCAATGCTCTAAGTTTTTGTAATGCCTTTTCTGCCTCGGAAAAGCTTTCTTGAATCTTGGTGTAATTGGCAGGATCGCGAGTGAGACGATAGGTTCGCATATCTAAATACGCGGCATTAAAAGCTTCACGCAAATCGGCGGTATCTAAAATCTCAGGAATATTTTTTTGTACAATATCAAGAGCTTGATCTGCAGCCTGTCCTTTTTCAAGCACGGTAAAGAAACCCAAAACGCAAATAGACAGTAATATAAAACCAAAGCCAATAATGAGTTTTTGTGAAACTTTCATATTCTTCATAAGAGATACTTCCTTCTACTACAGATTAACAGCGTTTTTTATTACACATCAGTAACGATGTAAAACGTCTCAAAGAAAAAAAACTTTAGGGTAAACACAAGTACCCTACCCCTTATACCAAGTGTGTATAAAAGGTCAATTGCAAAAAACAAAACACGTCTGACAACGTAAATGATGTTTTTTCAACAACTTGCTAAAATTCTGGTGGCAATTCCTGTATTTGTGCATAGTTAAACACAGGACCATCGCTACAAATATAATACGCTCCCACTTTACAGTGGCCGCATTTTCCCACGCCACAGCGCATATGCGTTTCTAGCGCCGTATAAATATCGGTGGGGTTCATACCAAGCTTTACTAAATCATCGGCCACAGCACGAATACGACGCACGGAAGCACAAATAATAGCTGACGTTTCCTTCCAATCAATACCAGGATTTTCCACAAGACCCGGCAAAAGATCATTTATATAGCCCACATGGGCATCGATAGCTGTGGTAGGTTTAGCTAGTGCATAGTGCACATGCACACCTTCTAACTTACTCCATGTATGTAACTCTTCTTTAAGCATCAGCTCTTCATAGGTCATGGCCGAAGCTATCATGATAATATGTTTAAAATCTTTACGATTTTCTAAGGCTCGCACCAGCGGCGCTCGCACAGGTGCATATCCTACCCCAGAGCCAATAACTAATAAAGTGCGCCCTTTAAAAGATTCATAAGGGAAAGGCACACCGTAAGGACCACGAAGCCCCAGTGTATCCCCAATTTTTTTATTGAAAAGGCTGGTGGTAACTTTACCTACTTTCTTAATATAAAAAGAAAATTTTTCTTCTTCTCTATCGCTGAAAGGTACAGAAATGGCAATTTCACCCACGCCAAAATCTGTAATCATAAAAAATTGTCCACGCAACGCCGGACGCCCATGACATTGATTGCCTAAATAACGCACGGTAAAACGTTTAATATTTTCTGCCTCATCATAAATATCTATAATTTCAACAACTTTAGGAACATACAAATGCGTATCAAAAGAACGCCTATGGTCGATGAAAGGAACTTTTTCTTTCAATTTCTGCATAGGAGCCGATACTTCTTCTTGCAGCGCGCCCCCTTGTTCTTTTTGCAAAGCATGCGCTTGCATAATTTCTTTTGCTATTTCAACAATATGAATATTGGCTGGGCAGGTACTATTACAGCGCCCACAGCCCGTACAGCCTTTTTTATTAAAGCGATCTTCAATATATTTAAATTTATCATAAATTCTGTAACGCACCATGGCCACAGTATCTCGCGGATTATGCCAACCGGCATTACGCGTAAAACTTTGACTTTGACACGAATCCCAAGAACGTACCCTTTTTCCGCCCTCTTGTCCCACATTTTTTTCTCGCGTAGTAAAGCAAGTGCAAGTGGGGCATACTCGCGTACAGCCAGTACACGAAATACAGCTAGGTGCAATACGTTGCCACAATTCGTGTTCAAAGCCGGCTTCAAGCGCGTCTTTTAATGTTGTAAAGTCTGTATTTTCCGCAAAGTTTTTCTTGGCTTCTTCCAAAATAGTCTTTTTTTGTTCAAGCACGGTGGCATCATGCAAAACGTGTACATATTCGCCAATAAGCGTCAACATCCATTGGCCTTTTTCACTGTGCACTTCTACCATATACCCCTCTTCGGCGGGGGTAAGCTCCATATCGCACCCCGTGTGTCCAAAGCCGGCTTCGGTATTTAAAAAAGGCCCCGTATGTAACGCATTACAAAAACATTGCTGGGCTGGTTGCGTACAGTTGATAGCCACCACATGCATATGCTTGGCCCGTCTGGCATAGTTCATGTCATAATATTCTTGCGAAAAGAATTGCTGTGTATAGGCTAAACCATAAGCATCGCAAGGGCGCACGCCAAAAAGCAGAGTATCCGATTTTAAATCGCGTTCTCCTTTTAATACCGACATGGTCTTGTTACTACGCAAGGCCCCACCTTGCCATTCTTCATCAAAAAGCAAAGCGTCTTTCACAAAAATCTTCTCTTGGCCTTCCCACGAAAATAAAGATTCTCTTTGGGGAAACACAAAAGATTTTGGCGGCATGGAAATTACGTCATAATCATCACACCACAAGGTAGGCGACGTTTCGTGTAAAGCTAAGAAAGCATCCTCTCTACTGCCCTGCACCGTATACACATTGTAGGCTTTCTCCCATTCGGTGAGAACACTCTCTACATTATCGTACGCTAAAAAAAATATCGACATGAAAACTCCATGACACCGTGTTAAAAGGGTTTATCAAATCACATTTCGCTATTAAAATATATAGCTAAATACTTTGCTCTGTGTATATGCATAACTTTAAAACAGCCATCACACCGTTGTATTGGGACTGTTTTGCTGGCGTGGTATTTATCGGCCTGTTAAAAAAATCTGTTTAAACAAAAATTTCTGATGAAATGCCATTTTCATCGTTTTCCTACAGGCTGTTCAAAAAGTGTAAGATACGAGGAAGACGAAGTTTTTTTGCGAAGGGA
>CAYJHX010000171.1:0-4876 GCA_964369395.1 uncultured Desulfovibrionaceae bacterium | reverse complement strand
GGCCTACCGCTTAGGAGGCGGTCGCTCTATCCAACTGAGCTACGGGAGCACACGGTAGGCATGTAATAAAGAATTATTGTCTCAGGTGCAAGCAAAAATACGCATGCTTCTTTATTATCCCATTAAGATGTTAGCCTTGCCCGCATAAAGGGTAGTTGCCACTAAAAAAACGTTTTCATGCTCAAAATAAGAGTATTTTAGGATTAAAAAGCGTACATAGCTTTGTTATTATGCATCTCGCAGTACTTTGCTAGAGTAGCAAAGACAAAGCACTACAATACAGCCTGTACTTTTTCTACAATATTTTCAACACTTATTCCCACTTGTTTACGTAACTCTTGTTGGGTGCCATGTTCTACAAAAGCATCCTTAATACCGATGCGGTGAATGTGTTTGCCTTGTACAGCATCATTATCTACCAGCAGTTCCACAATGGCCGAGGAAAATCCGCCTAAGAGGGTGCCTTCTTCCACAAGGAAAATGTGCGCATGCTCAGCTACCAGCTCTAAAATTTGCTTTTCTGGTAAAGGCTTAATCCAAACAGGATCAAAAACAGCCACGGTTTTTCCTGTATTTTTCGCTATATCGTGCGCTGCTTGCATGGCATAATGGGCGCAAGGGCCGGCGGCAATTATCAAAGCATCTTGGCCTTCATGCAGCAGTTCCCCCTGCCCTTCATGTAACATTTCGTATTTTTTGGGTAAGGGTAAATCAAAGCCTGCTCCGCGTGGATAACGCAAAGCTATGGGGCCGGCATCCTTTGGGCTCTGGCTGGCAGTATACAGTGCATGACAGAGCAATACTTCATCTCTTGGTGCCACAATACGCAATTTGGGTATATGTCGTAAATACGCCATATCAAAAACACCGTGATGCGTGGGACCGTCTTCTCCCACAAGCCCTGCTCTATCTATGCAGAAAATCACAGGCAAATTTTGCAAGCATACATCATGCACCACTTGGTCATAGGCTCGCTGCAAAAAGGTAGAATAGATAGCCACCACAGGGCGCTTTCCCTGTATGGCAAGACCGGCGGCAAAGGTCACGGCGTGTTGTTCACAAATGCCCACATCCACAAATCGCTCAGGATAGGCCACAGCAAAGGCTTCTGTGCCTGTGCCTTCGGGCATAGCGGCAGTAATGGCTACAATATTTTCATTTTCTTTACCAAGTTCTACCAAACATCGGCTAAAAGCATCCGTAAAGGAAAGCTTGGCACTTTTGGGAGGAAAATCGCCAGTTAATTTATCAAACTTCCCTACACCATGAAAATGTGTTGGGTCATTTTCTGCCGGAGGATAGCCCTTCCCCTTACGTGTAAGCACATGCAAAAGCACGGGGCCATCTTCAATGGCAGAAGCCATTTCTAAATGGCGCGTTAAGGCCGCAAGATCATGCCCATCCACGGGGCCTATGTAATTAAAACGCAAAGCTTCAAAAAGCATACCCGGTGTAAAAAATGATTTAAACGACCATTCCCCGCGTAAAGCATAGGTGGCCAAATCATTACCGATACGCGGCACCGAACGCAAAAAGGACAAAACGTCCTTACGCATTTGACGAACCCAGCGCCGTGACAAGTTGCGGCTTAAAAAACGCGACAAAGCGCCCACATTGGGGGAAATAGACATCTCGTTATCATTGAGAATAACAATAAATTTCTTGCCCATATGTCCGGCAAGGTTGAGTCCTTCCAGCGCTTGCCCTCCTGTAAGGGAGCCATCGCCGATGACTGTTACAATACGATGATCTTGCTCAGACAAGTCTCTGGCCATGGCCATGCCAAGTCCTGCAGAAATGGATGTGGAAGCATGCCCCACCCCAAAATGGTCATAGGAGCTTTCACTTATTTTAGGAAAGCCTGATACGCCGTTTAACGTACGCAAAGTAGAAAAAGCCTCTGCCCGTCCGGTAAGAATTTTCCACGCATAACTTTGGTGACCTACATCCCAAATAAATTTATCTTTTTCCGCATCAAAACAATGCAATAGAGCCAGCGTAAGCTCCACAGCCCCTAAAGAAGGCGCTAAATGCCCGCCATTCTTTGATACCACCTCAATAATACGCTCGCGCACCTCTTGAGCCAGCGTTTCAAGGCCAGCCATATCCATATCACGCAAAGCGGAAGGGCTATGTATTTGTGGCAAAAGGGTCGTTGTTGCTATTTCTGTTTTTTCTTGCATAGTATTTCCATGAGATACGTAGGTTTTATCAATACGGTAAATTTTATATCTGACATTTGTGGAACATCCTGCAAAAAAATAACTTTTTTAACAGCATGTTCCACATTATAAATAAAACGTGTTATTGTGTTCGTACCACTACATACGAAGCTAAGCCACGCAAAAAAGATGCCTCTTCTCCTGCAAAGGTTTGCAGGTTTTCCAAAGCAATATCTTTCTGTTCTAAAGCCAGTTCGCGGCTCTTTTCTAAGCCCACCAAGGACGGATAGGTATTTTTCCCCTGCTCCACATCGCTGCCGGCAGGTTTTCCCAAGGTGGCGGTATCTGCCGTAACATCTAAGATATCATCGGCAATTTGAAAAGCAGTTCCCAAGGCCGCCCCATATTTTTCAAGAGCGTTGACGGTGCTTACTTCTGCTCCCGCTAATAAAGCGCCACTTACACAAGAAGCCTGAATAAGAGCCCCCGTTTTCATGGCATGCATGGTGCGCAATTTTTCTAAGTTTACATCTTTCTCGCCAGTGTACTTCATATCAAGCACTTGACCGCCCACCATACCATGACTGCCCGCCGCTCGCGCCACATAGGCCAATGCACGTAAGGCATTTTCTGCAGGCACAGCCCCTGTAGAACAGCATGAAGAGATCGACGTCATAAACACAAAAGCATCGGTAAGCAAAGCATCGCCTGCTAAAATAGCCATGGCCTCTCCAAATTGCTTATGACTTGAAGGCTTGCCACGGCGCAAATCGTCATCATCCATGGCAGGTAGATCGTCATGAATCAGCGAATAGGTGTGAATCATTTCAATGGCACAAGCAAAAGGTAAGACTTTCTCTGGCTCAAGACCGCACAATTTTGCCGTGGTCAAACACAGCACCGGGCGCAAACGTTTGCCCCCGGCCATAAGGCTATATTCCATAGCCTCGCGCAAAGAAGTGGGTAAAAAAGGCGGCACACTGTGGCCTTGACAATTATTCATGGCGTGGGCTTTTAAGCAGGTAGATAACCATGTTTCTACCACAGCCCCTTGTTTTTTTAACTGTGCTTTCAAATCTTGCGCAGAAAGCATGGCATGAGTATCAGCCATTACGCGCCCCCTTCTGTTTCGTAGGTAGCATCAAAAGCAAAATTTTCTAAGCCTTGCTCGGTCATCACTTGAATTTCGTGCTTAGCTTTTTCAAGTTGTCCACGACAAGCCTTGCTTAACTGCATACCTTCTTTATATAAATTCACACTTTCTTCCAAAGGAATATCGCCTTTTTCCATATGCGCTACGATATATTGCAAACGCTCCATGCGCTCTTCAAACGTTTTGGGAAGTGTTTTTGTTTTCATCTATGGGTGTTCCTTATCAACCTAATAAAAAGTCAAAATGCGTGGTGTATAAGAAGTCTATCAATAATTTGTTTTTTGCACAGATGCAACAGACGGTATATTTCAACAACTTGTTATTTCTTAAGCGTTTTTTGTACTGTTGCCGCTATATGTCCATCGGCCACTTGCAAAGAAACAAGCTGCCCTGCGCGCACATCATCTACTGAACGTATCACCTGCTTTTTGCCATCCACTTCTGTTTCCATCAAGGCATATCCGCGAGTCAGCGGCATATACGGATCACAAGCGTGTAATTGCACAGTCATGGTACGCAAAGCCATTTCTTGTTTGGCAACAACGTTATCCATCGTTTGCGGCAAAGCGTGCTCCATAGTGGCAAAGCCTTGTTCCTTTTGCAAGAAGTTTCGCTGCATGGCATGTTGCAAACGCCACTGTAAGGCGTCTACCTGAGCCGTGGCCGTTTCTTGCGAACGCATCAACATGGGTAATTTTTGCGTACACAGCTGTACTGTACGCGCTTTGCTTTCTATGGTGGCCTGCATATGCCATTGCAGACGTTGTTCGTATTGGCTGAACTGTGCCTCTTTGCGTTGCCACGTTTGCATGGGCGAAAGCCATTTAAGGGCTTGCTCTTTATGCGCCAGTTCTTGCATAGCTCGCTGAAAAACGCCCTGCCCTGCATTGTGTATAGCCCATTCTAAGCCATCAATTTTTTGCATATATTCTTCACGGCTTACCCACAATAGCTGCGCCGCATGCGTGGGCGTAGCTGCGCGCATATCTGCCGTCATATCCGCCATGGAAATATCCACTTCGTGCCCAATGCCCGCCAATACCGGCAAAGGACAATGAAAAATTGCCGCGGCCAAACTTTCTTCATTATAAGCCCAAAGATCTTCCAAAGAGCCGCCACCGCGAATAAGCACAATGACTTGCGCCCAGCCTTCTTGGACAATATCTTGCAAGGCCCTTACCATGGCCGGCGCCGCCGCATCGCCCTGTACCGGCACAGGGAAAATACGTATTTGGCTACCCATGCCTCGTGTGCTGGCAATGCGCAAAAAATCGTGAATAGCTGCCCCTGTAGGTGCTGTGACCACAGCCACTCTTTGCGGATTGGGCGGCAAAGGGCGTTTTCGCTCGTGCTGAAAATAACCCAAAGCTTGTAATTTGGCTTTAAGCGCTTCAAAGGCGGCAAATAAAGCCCCGCGCCCCCCTTCTTGCACCAAAGAAATAGTGAGTTGATAAGATCCCCGAGGCGCATAGACAGAAATAGTGCCTGCGCACAGCACTTCCATGCCATTGGTTAAGGTCTGTGCCAACGATGGCCTAGGTCCATCTTCGAACACTTCGCC
>CAYJHX010000170.1:0-4923 GCA_964369395.1 uncultured Desulfovibrionaceae bacterium | reverse complement strand
TGTTCTATGTGTTCTTCGGTGAAATCGCGGGCATAAACTTGAGCAAATATATCTGCTTGCACCACATACACATCGTTACTGGCCTGCACTACCACAAAATCTTTGGGCTTGCCGGAATAGTAGTTTTCTCTGTCCCATTGGGTAAATATCTTTATATATTCCGATTCTTGCAAGCAAAAAGCTTGTATTTTTTTTGTGGTTTTACTTTTACATGGCTGAGCGTATTGCAATAAAGGCGTGCGCATGCCTGTATTGGTATTAAGCACCGTGGGCAGATAGTTTCCGCTTGGCGTATAAAGTAATTCTTCTACTTTATACGTACTTTCAAAGGTATCGCGTTTGATGGGGTAGACTTCTCCCTGTATGCCTAGCATTAAATAATTGTTTGCATCTGTCTTTACAGGGATTTCTCCTTCTAGGGTGCGCACTTGCAGCGTAACCCCTTCACCAAAAACTTCTTTGGTTGCCACATAAGCTTGCACTATGGAAAGCTTTCTGTAGGTTTGGCAGCGTGTCATGTCGGGCCAATCTTCCATGGAAGCAGGCTTAAGGCAGTCTATAATACGGTGCGATTTGTAATATTCGCACAAGCGCTCTGTACAATAAGTTTCAAAAGCTTTGTCAGAAAAACGCGCTGTGTATTTCTGATGGGCCACGTAGCCTCCGGCTTTTTCCTTATGGCCACCACCAGAGCCAATGCCTTGCGTTATCCAGTCGGCCAAATGGCAAGCTGTTGTGTCGTGGGTAGAGGTGCGTACCGAAAGTTTCCAGTCTTTGCTCTCTAAATGGGTAAAGGCAACAACGCTATCTACACCATCTACTTGGATGACAAGGTCAGCAATAACCCCCAAAAGATTGGGATCGCAGGTAGATACAGGAATAAGCACTACGGGAAGCTCGTCATGCACTTTTATAAGATCTTTGAGGGAAGAAGATGTCTGTAAAAGGTCATTCCACGAAAGGTTGGACAGACGCATTTTTTTGAAAATATCTTTATCTATTTCTGCAGAAAGCGCGTCCCACATATCTTTATCTAAAGGGTGCTTTAATTCAGAAAAGCAATTGGTATCCATGAATAAACCATAAAATAATGCCGTAGAAAGCCGCTTGTCTATGGTGAATGCTGCTTGAGATAAAAGATCCCATATGAGGGTAGAGCACGAACCAAGCCAAGGGCGCAGTTCGCACATTTCGGGCAATTCCTTTTCTTGAATATGGTGGTCAATAACTGCCACGACCTTGGCTTCAACCTTGGTAACATTGCGCATGCCGTATTGGCAATCTACAGTGATAAGCAAGCCATCCCACGTATCCACATCAGGCTCATGAGTAAGAGGAATTTGCAACTCCATAAGCATGGCCAAAAGATTGGGCTTGGTAATCATTTCCCCCTTATAAAAAAAGAGAGGGGTCTTTTTTTGTGCTTTTATATAGGAGTAAAGGGCAAAACCCGAAGCAATGGCGTCGGCATCGGGAATATTATGGCATTGAATGGCAATATTTTCGTATTCTAAAAATTTTTGTAAAAGCACCTTTACCTCCGTAAGTAGTAGCCTGTGTTGTATAAATAGAATATATAAAGAAAATACCTATTTTACAAGTTTTTTTAGCTTTGCCTCTTTCTTACCTATCTTCTGCATTCCCCCTTCTGTAAAGTACAAGAAACGTTGTATTTGGGAGGTAGTGCATGAGACAAAGACCCACTTATTATCAAAGTTTACGTGAACGCGGTGTTAGTCGCAGAGATTTTTTACGCTTTTGTGGTCTAACGGCTGTCGCTTTGGGGCTTGGCCCCCTTGGGCACGAAGAAATCGCCCACGCCTTGCAAACAAAGCCGCGCTTACCTGTGCTTTGGATTAACGGGCTTTCGTGTTCTTGTTGTACAGAATCGTTCATTCGCACGGCCCATCCTCTTATGCAAGATATTGTTTTAGATATGATTGCTTTAGATTATCAAGATGTTATCATGTCTGCTTCTGGTGCTCAAGCCAACGAAGCCTTTGAAGAAACCATAGCAAAATACAAAGGTCAATATGTGCTGGCCGTGGAAGGCAATGCCCCCCTTGGCTTTGACGGCATGTATTGCATTGATAATGGCAGACCCTTTTTAGAAAAGCTGACTGCAGGAGCCGCCCATGCCAAAGCCATCATCGCTTGGGGCAATTGCGCCTCGTGGGGTTGTGTGCAAAATGCTCATCCTAATCCTACAGAGGCACGGGCAGTAAGCGACCTTATTCATGACAAAGCCATTGTGCGCATTCCCGGCTGTCCACCCATTCCTGATGTTATGAGCGGGGTGCTTTCTTATATACTCACCTTCGATAGATTGCCCACTCTTGATGCGCAAAAGCGCCCCAGTGTTTTTTACGGTAAACGGGTTCACGACCAATGCGTGCGACGGGCCCATTTTGACGCCGGTCAATTTGTGGAATCGTGGGATGACCCTAGTGCTAAGCATGGTCTATGCTTGTACAAAATGGGCTGCAAAGGCCCCACTACCTATAATGCTTGTCCCGTGACTCGTTGGAATAACGGTATTTCTTATCCCATTCAATCGGGCCATGGTTGCATTGGCTGCTCTGAGCAAGGTTTTTGGGACAGGGGCGGTCTGTATGAGCGCGTTACCAATATTCCACAATTTGGCGTACACGCTACAGCCAATACTGTAGGCGGCGCCATTGTGGCAGGGGTGGCCGCCGGCGTAGGTGTACACGCCGCCGCCAGTTTTGTGGCACATAAAAAAAAGCAACATAAGAACGAGGAATGACTTTAAGAAATTTATGTATGCATGTTAAGGTTTTTTGGGGAAACTTTCCCTTAAAGGGACAAGTGCTTACGCCAAAAAATTTCTCCCAACCCCTTCAAAACACGCTACATGGGTGTAAAGATAAACTATTTTTATTTTAAGATTTGCTATGGGTGATACATTGAACATGGCAATATTAAAAGCGTTTTGAAGGGAAGGGGGAAGTTTGAGGGGGGAAGGGGAAGCTTTTGGGCTTTGGCAAAAGTTCCCCTTCCCCCCTCAAGAAAAATACTATCATCTTCTAAAAAAGAGGCTGTTTATGTCGTATTCGTATACAACGCAAGGGCAAACGGTGAATTCTGGTGGTAAGCGCATTATCATTGACCCTGTAACACGCATTGAGGGGCACTTACGCTGTGAAGTGAATATCAATGAAGACAATGTCATAACCAATGCGGTGTCTTCGGGTACCATGTTTCGCGGTTTAGAGTTGATTTTGCAGGGGCGTGACCCGCGAGATGCTTGGGCCTTTACCGAACGTATTTGCGGAGTGTGTACAGGGACGCATGCTTTGGCCTCCATACGTTCCGTAGAAAATGCTTTGGATATATCCATTCCCGACAATGCCAATTGCATTCGCAATCTTATGCAATTGTGTTTGTGGTATCATGACCACTTGGTGCATTTTTATCAACTCGCGGGTCTTGATTGGGTCGATGTGATTTCCGCTGCCGGGGCTGACCCTAAGGCCACATCGGCCTTGGCACAATCGCTGTCGTCGTGGCCCAACAGTTCGCCGGGCTATTTTGCTTCGATAAAAGAGAAGTTGGTCAAGCTTGTGCAATCGGGGCAATTAGGTATTTTTAAAAATGGTTACTGGGGGCACCCGGCTTATGCGCTTTCTCCCGAGGCGAATCTTATGGTGGTGGCGCATTATTTAGAAGCGTTAGATTTTCAAAAAGATGCCATTGGTATTCATACGGTATTTGGTGGAAAAAACCCTCATCCCAATTGGGTGGTGGGTGGCGTGCCTACGGCTCTGAATTTGGACGGAGCCGGCGGTGATAATGTTATCAATATGGAACGTTTGGCTTTAGTGCAACAGTTGATACGTCGCTGTATAGATTTTGCGCAGCAGGTGCTTATGCCCGATACCATAGCTCTTGGTTTGTTTTATCCTGAATGGTTTACCTATGGCGGCGGACTTTCTAAACTTAATGTGCTAAGCTATGGAGATTTTCCTCTTATTGCCAACGATCACAGCAATGCAAGTTTGCTGGTGCCGCGCGGCGCCATTATCAATGGCGATATGACCCATGTGCACCCTGTGGATTTGCTCTCTACCGAAGAAATTCAAGAAGCGGTAAATCATTCGTGGTTTACCTATCCTGAAGGGATAACGGCTTTGCACCCCTTTGAGGGGATAACCCTGCCGGAATATCGCCTAGGTAAAAATACCAAAGGCACCAAGACACATATTCAGCAACTGGACGAGCAAGGCCCCTATTCGTGGATAAAAACACCGCGTTGGCGCGGTCATACCATGGAAGTGGGGCCTCTGGCACGGGTGCTGGTGGCCTATGCGTTAAAAAATGCCGAGGTGGTAGAGCATATGGACAAAATGTGTGCCGCCATGAAGGTGTCTTTTTCCGCTATGCCCTCTACCATGGGACGCCTTGTGGCGCGCTCGTACGAGGCTGAATGGGCCGCGCGTACTATGCAAGTATTTTATGATAAACTTCTTAATAATTTGAAAAATGGTGATGCTACCGTTGTAAATACCAGTAAGTGGGAACCCAACACTTGGCCGCGCACAGCGCAAGGGGTAGGCTTTACCGAGGCACCACGAGGGGCGCTGGGGCATTGGCTTAAAATTGAAGATACGCGCATTAAAAGCTATCAATGTGTGGTGCCCACCACGTGGAATGCCGCACCGCGCGCTGAAGATGGCATGCTCAGTGCTTATGAATTTTCTTTGCTGGGAACGCCGCTCGCTAAACCGGAACAACCGCTGGAAGTGTTGCGCACCTTACACAGTTTTGACCCCTGCCTTGCTTGTGCCACACATATTATAGGGCCGGAGGGTAACGAACTTATCAAGGTACAAGTGGTGTAGGCTGTTGAAAAGGGGGTGTCTGCTTCGTTAAGCGTGTTTTTTCTTTCGGCATGGACCAGAA
>CAYJHX010000169.1:1902-4944 GCA_964369395.1 uncultured Desulfovibrionaceae bacterium | reverse complement strand
CTGACAAAGCAGATTGCCTACAAAGCGCCTAGTGGGGTAAAAAGGGGGAAGATGCGAGGAAGTAAAAAAACGCAGGCACCGCCGTGTATAGGAACATACATAAGGTGTCTGCGTTTTTTTAACTGACAAAGCAGATTGCTCCTTTTTACCCCACTACGAAGCCTTGCTTGGTGGCAGACTGAAGCCCCCCCATACTATTTTGCACTTTACGGTGCCCGTCGCGGTTTAAAATAAGGGTCATATCGTAGGCTCGCAAACCGGTATTACAAATAAGTACTACGGGACGATCTTTAGGTATTTCTTTCAAACGGCCTTCTACTTCTTCTAAGGAAATGGAATGCCAATCGGGATGGTCTTTTTCCACAGCAGCGGATGCGCCTTTAGGTCTAGCGTCAATAAAGAAGGCATCATTTTCTGCCCTTTGCTCCCAAAGTTTTGCAAAATCTTGCGGACTTAAGGGTTCAAAGCGTCCTTCAAGGGCGTTATCCGTCACATTGGCCACGGTATTTACTACATCCATGGCAGAGGCCATGGGCGGCGTATACACGACTTCTAAGTTAGAAATATCGCTTACTGTAGGTTGTGCCAATTGCAAAGCCGCCGCCACAGCGTCGATACGTGCTTTTAAGGCATCGGCAGCTTCGCACACGCCTTGCATGCCAAGCACACGGCGCGTGCCTTTTTCCACCACCATTTCAAGGCTCATCATATGTTTTTCTGGGTAAAAATGCGCTCTATCCAATTGTTCTACATTTACGGCAAGAGCATCAAATCCGGCGGCTTCTGCTTGCGCCTTTGTGAGTCCTGTACCACAAAAGGAAAGACCAAAAAGCTTTACGCCCCAAGAGCCCACATAGCCCAAAAAGCTTGCATGTCCGCCCGCAAGATTGGTACCGATAACGCGTCCTTGTCTGTTAGCCATGGAGCCTAAGGGAATATAGCCCATTTTCTGAGTAATTAAATTGCGTACAGACACACAGTCGCCCCCGGCATAAATATAAGGGTCTGACGTTTGCATGTGTTTATTCACCTCAATGGCGCCGGCAGGATTTACTGCAAGGCCTGCATCTTTTGCCAATTGTCCATTGGGTACAAAGCCCGCCGCCACAATAACAGCTTGCGCCTCTAAGGTGCGTTTATCTGTCACCACGCGACAGACTTTTCCGTCTTTCCCTTCAAAGCGCAACACCTTTTCTCCGGTAAAAACGTTCACTTTATTGTCACGACAATCTTTTTCCGCCATAAGAGCCAAGGTGGGCGAAAGAGCTCCGGGCAAAAGCTGATTTTGCATTTCTACAATGCTCACGTTGACGCCCCACATTTCTGCCAAAGAAACGGCGCATTCTAAGCCAATAAAACCACCACCAATAATAACAGCGTCGGTGATTGCTCCTTTTTCGCAGGCAGTGCGTATTTCACTGGCTGGCTCAAGGCGTGTTAAAGCATGCACCCCTTGTAAATCCATACCGGCTACAGGTATTTGGCGTGGGCTGGCACCCGTAGCTAGTACCAATTTATTGTAGGGTAAATTTTCTTCTTCGCCGGTAACTAAATCTTTTATAAGTACCGTTTTGGTATTTCTATTAATGGCTAAAGCGCGAGTTTGCGTGCGCACATTAATGCCTTTAAGCTCTTTAAAAAATTTTGCATCACGAATTGTATGGTAGGGAGTGGAACGCAAGTCATCCAAGTTAGCAATCTCACCGGAAAGATAAAAAGGAATACCACAACCGCCGTACGATATAAATACATTTTCATCAATCAGTGTCACATTGGCATGAGGATCTAACCTTTTGCAACGACAAGCAGCTTTTGGCCCAAGGGCCACACCACCAATAACCAATACATTTTGTCCCATGATATTCTCCTTTTACTATGAGATGTTCTTAAAGAAAGCCTTTTTGAGAAAACTTTCCTTCTAAACTCTCTTCAAATGAACGCATGACGATACCATTTAACTCTTCCAAAAACCACAAGGATACGTAATTACTCATTCTTTACAGTCATATAACACATTAAACCATGTTTTTACAAGTATCAAAACACAAGCTTAACGCCGCAGACTACCTTTTTTCTAAACTTCACACCCTAGCCCGTCGGCTCAAAAAGTGCTGGATGCAAGGCAAGCGAGGTGTTTTCTTGAAGGCATAGGACTCTTCTGGTCCATGCCGAAAGGAAACACAAGCTTAACGCCGCAGACTACCTTTTTTCTAAACTTCACACCCTAGCCCGTCGGCTCAAAAAGTGCTGGATGCAAGGCAAGCGAGGTGTTTTCTTGAAGGCATAGGACTCTTCTGGTCCATGCCGAAAGAAAACACAAGCTTAACGACGCAGACAGTACTTTTTGAGCCGACGGCTAGCGTGTGCCGCGCAGCTGGCGCCTATCCCCCACACGTATGGTAATGCGTTCCCTATCCATATATTCCAATAAGGCAATAAGGTATTTACGAGAAATACCTTCAAGAATTTCTTTCAAACCGGCGGGGTCTAAATCATCATGGCTTTCAAACCATACCCGTACCCGATCTTCAATATCTTGCATGACAGAACCGGCATAATACAAACCGTCTTTTACTTTCACCAAATGCTTTTCTGCCGTAAGCATTTTCAGCACCGGTGCGGCTTTTTTTGCATCTACGCCGCACTCTTCCAATACTTCTTTCATATTGGGCGGGGTAAGCCCTGCCTGTACATGCGCCAACAAAATTTTTTCTTTCAGAGCCGAATCATCCATTCCCAATTCTACTGTGTGGCTGGCCAAACGCAATACATCCCCTTGGACCACAAGGTCACCTTGACGCAATAATTTTTCGATGACTAAGTGAGCCAGTTTGGGGCGCTGTTTTTGACACAACACCCCACGGGCCATACCCGGCTTAAGAGGGTCTTTTTTATGAAATTTATCCGCTTGCTCTAAGCAAAGAGCCATGAGCTTGGCCAAGGCATTGGCATGAATATAGCGTTTTTCTTCTTTGTCAAAGCAGGTAACTTTGGCCCCAAGGGAAGTAAGCAATTTTTCTAACTTCTTAGCATGCCCGTGAG
>CAYJHX010000169.1:0-1802 GCA_964369395.1 uncultured Desulfovibrionaceae bacterium | reverse complement strand
ACTTTGGCCCCAAGGGAAGTAAGCAATTTTTCTAACTTCTTAGCATGCCCGTGAGTGAGCACCATGAGCTCGGCAAAAGAAAGTCCTTCTATACCCGCCAATTGCAATTGAGCCAGCACTCTTTCTTCAGGCTTCTCTAAGCTATCAAGGCTGTTTAACAGCGCCAGCTTTTCTGCAAAATCGGCATCTTTGCGACGCAAAGGCTTGGGTAAGGCATGCACCAGCACGCCCCCTGCCACGGTACGCAAGGGCGAATAAGCCCGCACAACACAACGATCGCCAAAAACTCCCACCATGGGCTCACTAAAACGAATTTCCGTCAAAGCGCTTTGCCCGGGCTCTAAGCGGTCTCTATCAAAAAAGTATAATCGTGCCGGCACTTCACGGGCGCCATGGTGAAAGTGGATTTCCGTACGGGCACGCAAGGCACGCGGTGCTGAAGAAAGACATTGCAATTTGACCATCCAGCGCTCAGCAGGAAATAAGGTATGAGGATGTGCCAGCACAGCTCCACGACGCACTTCGCCCACTTCAACATTAAGCACATTTAAAGCGCAACGCTGCCCAGCTCCGGCAGTTTCGGAAGCATTGCCATGCCATTGGATGCCGCGGATTTTTGTTTCCACCTCATCAGGCATAAAAACAGCATCATCGCCAAGACTTACAGTACCATCAAGCAAGGTACCCGTCACCACCGTGCCATGCCCTTTCATGGAAAAAATTCTATCTACAGGTAGGCGAAACAAGGTCGAATCACGCTGGGGCAGAAGCGTCTTTGTGCATTCCACCACATAGTTTTTAAGCGTATCTAGGCCCTGTTTGGTCAAAGAAGACACGGGAAAGATAGGGGCATCTTCTAAAAAAGTGCCTTGCAAAAAGGTTTTTACATCCTCTTGCACCAAGCCAATCCACTCTTCATCTACCATATCTATTTTGGTAAGAGCCACAAAACCGTGCTTAATGCCAAGCAAAGAACAAATTTCCAAATGCTCTCGCGTTTGCGGCATAACACCCTCATCGGCAGCAATAACCAACATAACAAAATCTATACCGGCAGCCCCCGCCACCATATTTTTTACAAAGCGCTCGTGGCCGGGTACATCCACAATACCTAGGCGTTCGCCACTAGGTAACAAAAAGTGAGCAAAGCCCAACTCAATAGTAATACCGCGGCGCTTTTCTTCTTCTAAACGATCGCAATCAATACCTGTTAATGCTCGCACCAGGGATGTCTTTCCGTGGTCAATATGCCCTGCCGAGCCAAGAACCAATGGCATGTATTCTCTCCTTGCACCTTGAATGGGATGGGTATATAATAAAAGCAGAGTGTGGCAAGGAATGAAAGATAAGTCAATGAGTGAAAGGCCTTTTTTTATACCCAAGGAGACATTATGGAAAGCCTCCCCATAAAAACCCCCTCGCGCTGTGCCATGCTAGACATCAGCCACGACGTACAACGCCTCGTACACGCCAAAGGCTGGCGAAAAGGCGCCCTACTGCTCTACTCACCCCACACCACTTGCGGCCTCACCGTCAATGAAGGAGCCGACCCCGATGTGGTACGCGATATGACAAGCTTTTTCTCCAAACTCATACCGCAAGACGCCGCCTTTCGGCACGCCGAAGGCAACAGCGACGCCCATATAAAAACGAGCCTTTTTGGCCCGTCCCTCATGCTTATTGTAGAAGACGGCCACGTGCAACTGGGTACATGGCAACATATTTATCTGTGTGAATGCGACGGACCGCGCAATAGAAAACTCTGGGTGCAATTTTTAGAGAGTCGTTAAAAGAATAAGGGA
>CAYJHX010000168.1:0-4947 GCA_964369395.1 uncultured Desulfovibrionaceae bacterium | reverse complement strand
AGCGTAGCGGCGAAGCAATCCATACCTTTGTAACTGTACAGAGCTTTTATACGGGTTGACTTTGTAAAAAAGCAATGGCACACTTTTCCATTCTTTGAACAATCTTTTTTAGGGGAGGCAGTATGTTACATCCGGTAATACTTTGTGGTGGTAGCGGTACACGACTGTGGCCCATGTCACGCGCCTACAGTCCTAAACAGTTTACAGAATTCACAAAGGGCACCCCCTCTCTTTTTGCCCAAACCTTCCAGCGGGTACAGCACTTACAACGAGCTCACGAACGCTCTGTCGGTGCCCCCATTATTATTTGCAACGAAGAGTATCGCTTTTATGTGGCGGGCATCATACAAGATATGCTTATACCGGGAAGCAGAACTCCCAATATCATTCTTGAACCGGAAATGAAAAACACCGCACCGGCCATTGCCATGGTAGCTCTTGCCGCCCTAGAAGGGGATAAAGACGCCATTTTATTAGTTCTTCCTTCAGACCACGCCTTAAGCCCCGACCGCGCCCTCATTGATGCAGTGGAGGCGGCACATTCTGCAGCAGAAAGCGGTTTCTTGGTTACCTTTGGCATTACGCCACAAGCCCCCAAAACAGGCTACGGCTATATTGAGCGCGGAGAAGTGCTTGATCATAGTGAAGATCCACACGATTTACTTCAAGCCGATGTCTACCATGTGCGTAAATTCATTGAAAAGCCCCCCTTAGAAGAAGCCCAAGCCATGTATGAAGGCGGCGAACACCTTTGGAATAGCGGCATGTTTATGTTCCGCGCTGATGCTTTTTTGAATGAATTAGAAACATTTTCTGCCGATACCGTCGACATTTGCCGACATGCTTGGCAACAACGCAAACAAGATCGCGATTTCATTCGCCCCGACGCCATTACCTTTCGCGCTTGTCAGGCCCAATCTATAGATTATGCCGTCATGGAGCACACCTCAAAAGCCGCTGTCTTGCCCATTAACGTACAATGGAACGACCTTGGCTCTTGGGATTCTTTTTATGAGCAAGGCGAAAAAAACAAAGATACCTTTGGTAACGTTTGCCATGGCGATATACTTACCTTAAAAACGCGTAACAGCTATGTGCATTCGCAAGGGCGTTTGGTGGTGACCTTGGGCGTAGAGGATATGACGGTGGTGGAAACCCCCGACGCGGTGTTGGTAGCCCACAGAAGCATGAGCCAAGATGTGCGCGCCATAGCCTCCGCTTTGCAAGCTCAAGGCCGCAACGAAGCCCTTTGGCATCAAAAAGTATTTCGCCCTTGGGGCTATTACGAAAGCTTGGCCTTGGCCGAACGTTTTCAGGTGAAGCGTATTGTGGTGAATTCCGGCGCAGAGCTTTCTTTGCAACGCCACTATCACAGGGCAGAACATTGGGTGGTAGTCAGCGGAACAGCAGAAATTACCAATGATGGCGAAGTTATTTTGCTTACCGAAAACCAATCGGCCTATATTGCCCAAGGGGCCGTACATAAATTGAAAAATCCCGGAATTATTCCCTTGGTGCTCATTGAAATACAATCAGGTTCGTACTTAGGGGAGGATGATATAGTGCGGTATTCGGACCCGTATGATCGCTAAACTTTTTCTAGGCTGCTGAAAAAACTTTATGCAACACGATGCAAAAATATATGTGGCCGGACATGGCGGGCTGGTGGGCTCTGCTATAGTTCGAGCTCTCCAAGCACAGGGAAGCAACAATATTCTCACCTATACCCGTGCAGAGCTGGATTTGTGCGATGCCGCGGCAGTTAAGGCCATGTACAGCGCCCAAAAGCCGGAGTACGTCTTTATTTGTGCTGCAAAGGTGGGGGGAATTCATGCCAATGACACCTACCCTGCTTCTTTCATTTACGAAAATTTGCAAATGCAAAATGCGCTCATCCATCACGCATGGGAATACGGCGTTAAAAAGCTTTTGTTCTTGGGCTCTTCCTGTATCTATCCGCGAGAATGTCCACAACCCATCAAAGAAGAATATCTTCTGTCAGGCCCTTTAGAAAAAACCAATAAAGCCTATGCTCTTGCAAAAATTGCTGGCCTAGAACTGTGCGCCTCCTATCGCAAACAATACGGTTTTGACGCTATCAGTGTCATGCCTACTAATCTTTACGGCCCCGGCGATAATTATCACGCAGAAAATTCTCATGTTATCCCTGCCCTCTTACGCCGTTTTCATGAGGCAAAAATAACGCAAAGCCCCGAAGTGCTTATTTGGGGTACAGGCACCCCACGTCGTGAGTTTTTACATGTGGACGATTTAGCCCAAGCTTGCCTTGTACTTATGGAAAAATACAGCGCCGCCGACCCCATCAATATAGGGTGCGGTGAAGATATGACCATTTTGGCTTTGGCCCAACTGGTAGCTCAAGTGGTGGGCTATACGGGGCGCATTGGCCTTGATACCAGCAAACCCGACGGTACGCCGCGCAAAATCTTGGACATTACTAAAATACAAACCCTTGGTTGGCAGCCTCGCATTCCCTTGGAAGAAGGTTTACGCCTTGCCTATCAAGATTTTTTACATGCCAACGTACGCGTGTAGCAGGCGGCTAAAAAAACTTTTTTACGACTCGACTTGTTCAAAACTCCATTTTTCAGCAAGCCGCCGTGCGCTTTTTCTCTACCCTCAACCCTTTATATAATATGTTAAAAGAATTTTTTCAAAGACTTTCGTGGTACATCTGGTCGCCCATGGGTATTTTAACCATGCTTTCCTGCATTTTTTATGCGGCGCTCCACTATTATGCCACCTCTGCCTTGGAAAATGCCCCGCAAGTAACGGTGGCTTTTCTGGACAAAATCGTCACCTTACGCATGTTTTTTAGCGGACTTTTTTGCTTACTCCTCGGATATTTGGGGGTAAAGCTTTCCGGTCACATTTGGCCGGCTATGCTGGTACATACTTTGGTGGTATTTGGCTTGCTAGTTTGGGATTTACCCCTAGCCCAAATGTGGCAACATTGGGAAATTACCCTGCTTATCTTGGCCGCTGTGGCAGCCCTTACTGGAATCGCCAGCGCTTTGACTCTAGGACTTTTTTGGCTCAAAATGAAATTTCCACGTAAAAGACGCTGAGGCTTTTGCATAAATCAATTTCAACAGAAGAGAGGTCACTATGAAAAGCACACTGTGTGTCATTGTAGTATCTGCCATGCTTATGGGTTGTGCCATGCCAACCAAACCCGGACAAATTACAGGGGCATACGTATCCCCTGTAAAATACAAAAACTATACTTGTGAAGAATTGGCTGTAGAGATGTCCTCTTTGGCTAGGCGTGAAAATCAACTCATCACTGCCCAAAATCAGCGTTACAGTTCTTCTCAAGTCCAAGCTTTTTGGTTAGGCTACGGTAATGGAGATGGCATAGAAGCTTCTGAATTAGCCAATGTCAGAGGCGAAAAAGAAGCCGTACGCAAGAGTATGGATGAAAAAAAATGCCAACCACAGCAAGTTGTTGAATTCAAAAATTAACAGACCGTTAAACAGGATGAAAATCCTCTTTTGTAGTAATCAAGCCCGCTCTACGCGTCTTGTTTGGCGCCCTTTGCTTCAAGAACTTGTGGCAAAGGGCCACGATGTTTGTGTTCTTGTTCCCGAAGTTTCTTCCGATACATCGGCACAAGATATACAAAAACTCACAGAAATAGCTGCTCTTTCTTCCGACTCGTTCAACGACAATGTACACCATACCCACGTACACAAAGGGCATTTGCAAGTACGCACCTACCCTCTTGTGCGCCGAGGCAAGCAGATTTTCCAAGAAATACGCTCCTTTTACACTATTATGCGCCTTATTCGCCAAGAACAGCCTCAACAAATTTTTGCCACCACCATTAAACCCATACTATACACGGCACTGGCCTTACGGCTTTTAGGTAAAAAAATCCCCGCTCCCTTCTTTATTTGCATTACCGGCCTTGGCTACTGTTTTGAACAAAATAAGGGTCTGCCTTACACTCTTGCCAAAATACTCTATACTTTGGCCCTTCCTCGTGCCAAGCGTATTTTTTTTCTCAATAAGCATGACAAAGAGTATTTTTTGGAAAAAGGCATCATACATCTTTCGCAAGAAAAAAAATGCTTGTGCCTTAACAGTACCGGCATTGATACCGTGCATTTCGCCTTTGAAAAACAATATCCTACGCAGCCCACTTTTTTACTCATGGCTCGTATGCTCAAGTCCAAGGGTGTAGAAGATTTTGTAAAAGCCGCCAAGCTTTTGCGAAAGCAGTATCCTCAAGCCCGTTTTCAACTCTTAGGCCCAACAGAAGAAGGCTTAGGCGCTGTGCCTTTGGCACATATACAAGCATGGCATACTTCCCAAGTCATAGAATATTTAGGCTTTATGGAAGATGTGCGCCCTGCCATTGCCAAGGCCAGTGTCATGGTATTGCCCTCATGGCGCGAAGGTATACCCTGTGCCATTTTAGAAGGCATGAGCATGGGCCGCGCGGCAGTGGTCAGCGCAGTACCGGGGTGTATGGATGTAATAGAAAACGGCATGCAGGGCTTTGTGGTGCCGCACAACAATGTTCATGCCTTAGCTAACGCTCTAGAGTTTTTTATAGTAAACCCCTCCTCCATTGTATCCATGGGACATTGCGCCCGAAAAAAAGTAGAAACAAACTTTACCACGCAGCATATGCTGCACACCCTACAGCAACATATGCCTATGGAAGTTTGAAAGTAAAAGCAAAAAAAGCCCGCTTTGCCCTGTTATAGCCTTGAGATAAGGTTGCCAATTGGCGCAAGATAAGGCATGGTACAGCCAATTAGTAAGAATGACATTGTATCATTTTTTTAAATCGACTTTTTTCACAGACCGTAAGAGTCTGCAAATATCATAGGTACCATGCAAGAACACGCAGAAATTAGCTTTGATTATAAACAAAACCTGCTTGAAGTTTATTTTTCTGGCCAATGGCAACTTAC
>CAYJHX010000167.1:0-4983 GCA_964369395.1 uncultured Desulfovibrionaceae bacterium | reverse complement strand
ACCGGGAGCGAGACTTGAACTCGCAAGGGGTTGCCCCCGGCGGATTTTGAGTCCGTTGTATCTTAAAAGACACAACGTAATAGTTTTACATTATGAACCGATATCCTTTAAAAACCATTTTAAAGGAGAATCGTTATATGTTAACTGTTAAAGATGCCTGGAACGTGTACCACGACAGTAAGAGTCTAAAGCCCTCAACCATCAGAAACGACGTTAACCGCTATAACAGGCGCATTGCACCGCTATGGCAAAACAAAAAGCTTTGCGACATCACCACTCAAGAAATCATAGTATTTAAGAAACAACTTTTCAATGAAAAATTGTCACCGCAGTCAGTAAAACACTGTCTCACGCTCTTACGGGCTATTATCAAAAGAGCTTCTCAACTGGGATATTACAAAGGAGAAATTCCCTATTTTGAAATGCCCAAGTTTGATAATCGGCGCTTCCGTTACCTTACGGAAGACGAAGCCACCACTCTATTTGTAGCCCTACACCTCAAAAGCACTCTCTGGCATGACATTGCCCTTTTTGCACTCAATACGGGTATGCGCGCGGGCGAAATCTTTAAACTTCGCGAAAGCTCTATAAACTTTCCGCAGAGAAACCTCACTGTTTTTGATTCAAAAAATTCACTCACAAGAAGTGTTCCTTTGAATCAAACAGCTTTGCGCATTGCACATAAATACGCTGCTCAAAAACTTCCTTATTTTTTCGCATCTAAGGAATTACGTGAAGTCGCCGAAGTATTTCGCAAAGTTGTCGAGAAAACACAGCTCAATCTAAATGTAGATGACAGCAGACATAAAGTTGTTTTTCATACCTTGCGCCATACTTACGCCTCATGGCTTGTACAAAAGGGAACTTCGCTTATGGTTGTAAGTTCTCTTTTGGGACATAAATCTTTACAAATGACCATGAGGTACGCGCATCTTGCACCCTCGCAGGGGCATGATGCCGTAACACAGCTACCGAGTAATATAGGGTTTAGAGAAAGTCAAGAAAATGGAAGAATTCCATAGCCAAAGAAAGTTATATCCATCTTCCGCATGGATACTTCCAGAAATATCACGTCATTTCAAGACACATTAAGATTTATATATCCGACTCAAGAACATTGTAGAGAATGCAAGATTTATCTTGATAACTAAAGAATTATACAGACTTTCTGTAAAAATCTTTGCTTATCTTGCGAAATCTTATACGCTCTACGGAATTTAGAAGGCAGGACAGGTAAAATGGGCCCACTTTTTCAAAGTGCCATTTGACGTCCTGCCCCTTCTACGAAGGGGACTTATTCGCCTGTAGGCTCAACGTAGGGAAAAGGAAGTTCAGTGCCAAAAGAAAAGAAGAACTATGTGGTGAAGACGTATCTTTCCGAGAAAGATTATAATGAGCTTATAGCTCTCAGTGAAATGGCGGGACTGTCTTTGTCTGCCTTCACACGTAAAATGTGCTTTGGTTTGCCTGTGGAAACCCGCATCGACCGCATGACCCGATTGGAAGTGACACGCTTACGCGGAGATATAGGTAAGCTTGGTGGCTTGCTGAAGCAAGCTTTAGTACACGGTGCAGATAAACAAGCTATCTATGCGCACCTAAAAGAGCTGGATGTACTCAAGGACGACATACGCCAGACTCTTGAGCGTTTGGTGTGAGGTTGCCACCGTGATTAGCAAGGTTGAACCGTGTAAGGTGGGGAATGATAATTATGCTCGCCTTGCAAATTACATTGCCGATACAGGACATGACGGTGAAAAGTCCCTTCTCCATTGGTGTGTGGGCTGTGCTGATGACGACTATCTCTTCAGCATACAAGAAGTCAAAGACACGCAAGCTATCAACGAACGCACCACCAAGAATAAGACCTATCACCTCATAGTTAGCTTTCGCCCTGAAGATGAGCCAAAATTAACGCCTGAGACCTTTAAGGCCATAGAATTATACTTCGCCAAGGCTTTGGGCTTTGAGGAGCACCAGCGCCATTGTGGTGTCCATAAAAATACGGACAACCTCCATATGCACATGGCCTATAATATGATTCACCCTGAAAAATTCACTAGGCATGAACCTTATCGTGATTTTTTCAAACGTGACCAAGTTTGCAGGGAGGTGGAGTTGGAATTTGGCCTTACTGTCGACAACGGTCGTGGCCAGAAGCAAACTATGCTGGAGGTTGGAGCCGCCAAAATGGAAGCGCATACAGGGCATCAATCTTTTGAAAGCTATGCCAAAAGCCATAAAGAGCAGATTATGCAAAGTGTGGCCACTGCTACCTCATGGGAGGATGTACATAAGGCATTGAGCGCCTACGGCATGGAAATATTGCCTCATGGCAACGGCTTGGTCATTAGGGATAGGAGTAACCCTAAAAAAGCTAAATATGCCATGAAGGCAAGTGTACTTGATAGGTCTTTTTCCAAGAAAAAACTGGAGGAGCGCTTTGGGGCTTATGCAAAGGCTCAAGAAAAATATCAGGCAGAACGTGTATATGACACTTACACCCCACGAGAATACTCCTCTGAAAATAAAGCAAGTTACGCTGACTACAAAAAACAAATGCTTGAGCGAAAAGAAGCCTTAGACTCTATTCAAAAAGACTACGAAGACAAACGCAAATCCCTTGATGAAAAATGGGAAGTCAATCGCGAGAAAATTCGGAACTCCGGCCTTGAAGCCCGCGCCATGCGCCGCCTTTTTAGACTAGCAAAGAAAAAGGAATTTCAAGAAAGATATGAACTGAAGGGAGAGGTTTTTATGCAACGGGCTAGTGTTAAGGAAAAGTTTCCTCATACTTCATGGGCGAAATATAAGGAAAATGTGAATGGTAATACCATAGCTTATGAACGATAAGCAGTTGTGCAAACTATACTGCACAATTACTAGGCGGTTTTTATAAATTCAATTAGTTGTTAGTTTACATTTTGTGCAACAGCTTGTTGCACAAAATAATGCCTGAACAAAGCTATCCACTATCAAAACTTGTTCGCTAGAAAAACATAAGATCTTTTAATATTTCTTGATAAATCTATAAGAAATGTAAGAATTTTCCTTGACGCTAGCAAAGAAACAATATTGCCATGGTAAGCATAGTATCAGCAATTAAACTCATAAAATTAGGTAAATATGATATTCCATCTAAAGCAATACGACACAAAACTTCTGACTTTTAAATATGAAAATAAAGGTCTAAGGGGACATTTTTACACAATTCTTGAAGTGAATGAAGAGCAAAAACATTTACTCCCCATAAGCTTAGACCTTACACAAGAAGATGGCATTTTATCATGGCTAAAAAGAAGAATTGTCCCTAAAAATAGAGCTTATGCTGATACTATGCTTGCCAGAATGGGCTATTCACAAAAGGATACCATAAGCATTGTTAAGCTTTCCAAAGTTTTGTCAGTCATAGACTCTTACTGGGTTGTGGAAGATGATTTTGACGGTGAATTTGCTGATTTTAATCTTTTTGATAATACCTTTGAAAGCGCTTTGGCTTTAGTGGCATACACTGGATATGGAAGTGTAAAAGCAAGCGGCTTTACCTCGTCACCGAAATTCACCACCAATGGCATGTTGCCCAAAGCGTAGCGGCGGATGAATGGTAAAGTTTACCTCTACAAAGGTGGCACGAGCGGTGCTGCCAATGCCGGCAATGAACCCTATTCAGAGTTTTATGCGGCACATATTGCTAGTGCTATGGGGCTTAGTCACGTCCCTTATGGTCTTTCTCACTGGAAGGTAGGCTTGTGTTCAACTTGTGAGCTTTTCACCAACAAAAACACTTCCTATGTGCAAATATATGATTTTGTAAAAAAGAAGCCTATTAAAGAGGTTGGTGAGTTTTTACAAGGACTAGGCGAAGGTTTTTATACCGACTTTGTTGATATGCTCGTTTTTGACGCCCTCATCTGCAATGAAGATAGGCATTATGGGAATTTTGGCTTACTTGTAGATAATGCAACCAATACCCCCATATCTTTTACGCCCCTGTTCGACCACGGACTTTCCCTTTTCAACTACGCCATGGACGATAATCTTCAAGACTTAAATGCTTACGCGCTTACAAGACTGTCCAGCTATTATTTACCATTTTTAGATGTTGCAAAAAGCGTCATAACTGATACGCAAAAAGCCAAACTTCGCAAACTGGCAAGATTTACGTTTAATAAGCACTCTCGATATAACTTGTCAGCCAAGCGTTTAAAGGTCATTGAGAAGTTTTTGCAACATAGGAAAGAGGAGCTGATAGCCCTTGTTTAGTATAAATGCATTGTAAAGCAAATGTTTTCAAGGAAGAATGAGTATAATCTTACCTAATATAGTCAAAATTACACAGAAAGTGCTTAATTAAGAATACTTGCCAAAACTTGGTGAAGTTTGGGAAATGAAGTTTTTGGATTATAGCTACGCATTCATAGTGTCTTAAGCAACTATTTGAAAAAATTGCAATTAAGAGAACGATAAAAATCTTAATTAATTTTTTTATTTAGCTTTTTTATAAAAGCTACTTGACAAGCTCTTTTAGACTAAGATAAATATTCTTTTATGAGATTTTTTTTCTCATAAAAGAATATTTATCCATTTAAGAGAAAACTTACATGATAAAAAATAACAACAAGATAGACCTCAAAACCTCAAGTCAAGACGGCTTACGCCCTGTTACACGGCGACGCATTATCGAAGCAGCATTACTTGTTTTTTCCAAAAACCCTAATGCTTCACTAGAGCAGGTGGCAACATACGCTGAAATGGGTCGTGCTACGCTTTTTCGTTATTTTTCGGGTAAAAAAGTGCTACTTGCTGCATTACACGAAGAGTCGTTTAGGCGCTGCCTTGATATAATGGAACCATTTGTAGATAGAGTTCAAAAAGAGCCACAAAAGGGCATAGAAATTTTGCACGAAACCGTTGCCGCTCTCATGCCTCTTGGTGCGTCTTTTTCTTTCTTGCTGGATGAATATTGGGATACTGAAGATACAT
>CAYJHX010000166.1:0-5010 GCA_964369395.1 uncultured Desulfovibrionaceae bacterium | reverse complement strand
GAGGCAAGCGAAGCTTTTTGCGAAAGGAATGTACTCTTCTGGTACATGACTGGAGCAAAAAGCAAGCTTAACGAAGCAGACGCCACTTTTTCAGCCGACTACGATGACTTGCCATTTACCAAGCTCTGGTTTATGTTCTCCTCATATTGTTTTAAGGAGAATAGTATGCGCCGTCTTTTGCCCTGCACCCTGTTTGCCACTCTCTTTTTGTCTGCCTGTGGTTTTCAGCAACCAGAAGTCCCCAAGTCTACAACACCAAAAGAATTAGAAGTTTCCGTGGATATAAGCACCAGACATCGTTGCTCTCGTATTTCTCCCGAGATTACTGTTTCCGGCATCCCCGATGACGTAGAAACTTTAGATATCATTTTAGAAGATACAACAAATATGCAACGCGCCCACGGCGGCGGTAGCTATGATCACGATGATGATGGCAGCACAGCCACCATTCCTGAAGGCGCTTTAACACGCTACTATACAGGCCCTTGCCCCTCAGCGGCAGACAATGGGCGTATTTATCAATATGTGGTAAAAGCCTTCAACGCCGACAAGCGCATACTGGCTGCAGGCACCTACGCCTTTGAGCAAGAGTAGGATTTATGCGTCATCCGGCTTTACCTCCCGCAACCTCTTTATCGCATTGTTTCCCCTCGGGGCTTTCTTTTCCGGATACGCTTTGCTTACTTTTTTGTCGTGTAGGTGCGGCGGGGCTTGCTCCTGTGGCACCGGGCACGTGGGGCACACTGGTAGCCACGCTCTTTGCTCCCATCTGGTTTTTACCCATGCCTTTTTTGGGAAGAATTTTTGTGTTAGGCGCCCTCCTCTTTCTGGGGGCTTTAGCCAGCACACGCGCCGAGAAATTACTTTATTGCAAAGACCCTTCACAAATTGTCATCGATGAATTTGTAGGCCTTTGGCTGGTCTTACTTCCTTTTGCCAAGGTCAGCCCCACAGAATTGGCGCTCGCCTTTATATTGTTTCGCTTTTTCGATATTGTAAAACCGTGGCCGGTGGGCGCCTCCGAACAATGGATGCGCAGTGGCTATGGTATTATGCTTGATGATATTATGGCGGGCTTACTCGCCATGCTCTGCCTTGGCGTGTGGCGCTATATCTCTTAGAATTTTCCAGATACAAAGCGCACACTTTCTTGCACAGCCACAAAATAGGCCACAAAAAAGATCATAAAAAAAGTGTTCCAAAATTCTGTTCACGACAGAACCTTGGAACACTTTTTTACATATTCCCGTATGTGTAAAAACAAAAAGGGAATTTATGCAAAAAATTATTTCATACGATAAGTTATGCGCCCACGAGTAAGGTCGTAAGGGGAAAGCTCCACCTTTACCTTATCGCCGGGGAGAATACGAATATAAAATTTACGCATCTTACCGGAAATATGGGCAAGAACTTCATGTCCATTTTCCAATTCTACTTTAAACATGGCATTGGGCAGTGCTTCTTGCACCACGCCATCCACTTCAATGGCACCTTCTTTGGCCATACTACCTCCGCGTGCTCTTTTTGGGCACAGGGTGCATATACAGAAAAAACAGCCGTCTGTCAATGCTGAAAGCAGTAACAAAACGCCCTACCTTTGAAAAGCAACAATTTGTTTGACCTGCTCTGAAAATAAACGTATACTGTATACTTGGCATTATAGGAATATCAATAGAAGAATTATCCTAAAACCCGTTTCATATTTACGAAAATTTTGGAGGTTTCATGGCTACACATTCAGGAAACAAGACTCTACAAACGTCTAGCATAGACTGGGGCACAACACTTCTCAGTGTTTGTGCCGTCTTTGCTTTTGTCACTTGCATGGCTGTGGCACCAGATGCCACTTTGGGCGTGGTAAACAGCATCTTCAAATATACTACTGCAATTTTCGGTGTTCCTATTTTGTGGTTTGTTTTCTTAGGTCTTTTTGTCTGTCTCTATTTTGCTTTTAGCAAACACGGAAAGATTCGTCTTGGTGAAGGCAAGCCTACCTACTCTCTTTTTAGCTATTGCGCCATGATGATTTGCGCAGCCCTTGCTTCTACTGCCGTATACTATTCTTTCATCGAATGGACATACTATTATACGGCGCCGGCCTTTGGCCTTGAAGCAAAATCGGTGCAAGCTACTGAAATGGCCTTGCCCTATGCCTTTTTCCACTGGGGCTTCAGCGTACAGGTTATCTTTATCCTCACGGCAGTAGCCATGGCCTACGCCGTATATGTGAAAAAAATTCCCGTATTGCGTGTCAGCGTCATCTGTGAAGCCATGATGGGCAATTTTGCGTTTAAAAAGCAACTGGGAAAACTTATTGATATTGTAACTATTTTCAGTATTGTGGGTGGTCTTGGTGTGTCTCTTGGGCTAGGTGTGCCGCTTATCAGTGCTGGCATTGGCAAAATTTTTGGCATAGAAGTAAATTTTACTGTCAACGTTATTGTAGTTATCGCCATTGCTTCTATGTTTTCCTTAAGCTCTTACATTGGCTTAGAAAAAGGCATGCGCAGATTAAGCGATGGCACCGTTTGGCTTGCTATTGCTTTTATTGCTTTTATCTTCATTGTGGGGCCCACTTCTTTTATTGTAAAGCAATTTACCAACAGCCTCTCTCTTATGCTCACCAATTATGTAACCATGAGCCTTTGGACAGATCCCATTGCTAACGGCGGTTTTCCTGAGGCTAATACCATATTCCTCTTCACCCTTGCGTTAAATTACGCGGCTCTTATGGGTATTTTTATTACCAAAATATCCAAAGGCCGCACCGTTCGCGAATTGGTGCTCGCCTGTCTTGTGGGCTTAAGCCTTGGCACCTGGATTATGTTTGCCATCAACAGCGGTTTTGCCATGGACGCCGAACTTAAAGGTATTTTTAACCTTTCTTCTGCAAAAAATGGTCAGGCTGGCGTATTTGCTCTTTTAGACACCTTGCCCGGCGGCTCTTTAGTTACCATAGTATTTACCCTCATTGCTATAGGTTTTTTGGCCACGTCACTAGACTCCGCCGCCTTTACCCTGTCTGCTGTGGCCACTTCAAAACTTGACCAAGCCGGAGACACCAAGCCTGCCTTCCGCTTGTTCTGGTGCGTTATTCTTGCTTTGGTCCCCTTAAGTATCATGTTTTCCGGCGCTCCCTTTAGTGCATTGAAAACCTTATGTATTTTCTTATCGGTACCCTTCCTCTTTATCATAACCTTCCTCAATTTTGGTTTATTCCGTTGGCTTAAACAAGACAACAATACACTGTAACAAATACCGATTTCATACAGAAAACAGAAACGCCAATAGTATTGGCGTTTCTGTAAACACAAGGAATTAAAGAACATGACTACACCACGCTACCAACCCCCAAGCGCATCAGCTTCACCACGTTTTTCTGGCATAAAAACTTTTATGCGCCTGCCCCACATTACCGATATGCAAGATGTCGATTTTGCTGTCATGGGAGTACCTTTTGATACAGGCGTCTGCTATAAAGTAGGTGCGCGTTTTGGTCCCGATGCCATTCGTAACGCTTCTACCCTCATGCGTAATTACAGTTTAAACCTTGACGTAAATATTTTTGATCACCTTTCCGGCGTAGATTATGGAGATTTACCCACCACTCCGGGCTATATCCATGAATCATACAAGCAAATTGAGGAGGGGTTACAGCCTGTACTGGACGCGGGAGTTTTTCCTGTAGTGCTTGGCGGCGATCACTCCATTACCTTGGCAGAACTGCGTGCCGTAGCCAAAAAACACGGCCCAGTAGCTTTACTCCATTTTGATTCTCACTTAGACACATGGGATAATTATTGGGGCATGAAATACGCCCACGGCACTCCCTTTCGACGAGCTTGTGAGGAAGGTCTCATTGATACGGCCCATTCTATTCAAGTGGGCATTCGTGGCTCACAATACGGCCCCGAAGACATACAAGGCTCTATAGATTTGGGCTTTGAAGTGCTCACCGCCAACGAATTGCACGACATAGGCATACAAAAAGGTATTGAGCGTATTTGCCAACGCATAGGCAAAGCCAAAACTTTTTTAACCTTTGATATTGATTTTGTAGACCCCTCCATGGCTCCGGGTACAGGCACCATAGAAATTGGCGGCTTTACAGGTCAAGAAACTTTGCGCCTCTTGCAAGGGGTTAAAGATGTAAACTTTGTGGGTATGGATTTAGTGGAAGTGTTGCCCACCATTGATCCGACGGGCATGACAGCCTATATGGCCGCCAATGTAGTGCACGAAGTGTTATCTATTTTGGCCTTACAAAGGCGCGACGGTAAACGCTAAAGAAGCCGCACAGACTGTTCAAAAAGGGTAAAATACAAGGCAAGCGAAATTTTTCTTGAAGACACAGGACTCTTCTGGTCCATGCCGAAAGAAAAAACAAGCTTAGCGCAGTAGTTTGCCCTTTTTAATTACCTACTCCTTGGCAGTTAATATTTGCAGTCGGTTCAAAAAAGATAAGATATGAGGAAGACAAAGTTTTTTGCGAAAGGAGTGTACTCTTCTGGTACATGACTGGAGCAAAAAACGAGTCTGGCGACGGGGATTATTCTTTTTCAACCGACTGCCCTTTTTGAGCCGACTGCTAAGGCAGCGCCACAACAAAAGCCTGATACACCTTCTTATCATCTTTGGAATACCAAGACCCAATACGTTCAATACGAGTCACCACTCCCGAAACTCCTTGACGCGAAAGAGTTTGTACATGTTGACTCACTTCTGTAGCGTCCAATTGAGTACGTTGTATTTCTTCGCTAGTGGTAACGGCACGGGTAAAAAGCCCTGTGAGAAAAGCGGTAATTTGATTACGCGCCTTGGTATCTAAAATAATAGGCAATTGCATACGGTCAAAGGCGGGATTATTTTGCAACTTGCCGCTTTCCACAGCCAGCACATACATCTTTCCTTCATGCTTGCACAAGCTTACTCCGCCTTCATGTATCCAAGGGCGTGCTAAAATTGTTTTTTGCCAAGCCTCAGTTATATCCGATTTATGCAATGTGGCTT
>CAYJHX010000165.1:0-5012 GCA_964369395.1 uncultured Desulfovibrionaceae bacterium | reverse complement strand
ACAGGGCAACACCAATCTTCGGGGAGCTCTTCGTATTTTGTCCCTGCAGGGATTTTACGGCGTTTATCGCCACGGTCGGGGTCATATACAAAGCCACAGTTGGATACTTGACACCGCCACATATCTTTAGGTTCTGCCATTCTTTCCTCCTTACTATAAACAATTAATAAAAAGTACCAGATAACGAAACACGAGTTGAATCTAGCATGTTCTTTAATAAAATAAAAGAAGTAATTTGCTATGAAAAAAGGGAAGAGGCAATAACCCCCTTCCCCTCACATGTTGCTTACCTAGTAAAAAGCTTGCTAAGTAAGACTCTTGAGGTTAATTTGTGGTAGCACAAGTAGAGCATACACCGTCATATTCAATGCGTGCTCCTGTAATGTCAAAGCCTTCCACATGGATATTTTTCGTGCAAGGGATGGCTTGCGTTTGCATTACGTCGGCTACACGTCCGCAATGTATGCAGCGAACATGCTGATGCCAAGAGGTATCACCATCAAAGCGTTTGGTACTTCCGGCAGATTCTAGTTTGAGTATTTCACCTGTTTCTGCTAAAAAATCCAAGTTCCTGTATACAGTGCCTAGACTTATGCGCGGTAAAATTTCCCGCACAACACCATACACCTCATCCGCAGTAGGATGTGTTTTTAGTTTGCGTAGCTCTTCCAAAATGATAGCACGCTGTCTTGTCATACGAATTTGACTCACACTCTATCCTCCATTAGTAACCGTTATCATTATTGACAAGGCTAGTCAACACTAATATAGGTATTTTCGCAAAAAAGTCTATCTATATACATCGCTTTTTTAAAAAAATTTGAAAAAAATATTTTAAATCAAAGAGTAGAAAAGTAAGAGTCAAAAGAATATCTGCGCGAAATAAATATATTTGCTTCTAGGCACCTTCCAAGACTTGCTCATTATGTAGGCTTACGCTATAAGAATAAGGGTAGGCAAACGTTCGCCTAAGGACACGCTGGTTATATGCCCTTTAGCTTTCTAATTGCGTAAGGATTTCTCGCAAGGATTGCATGTATGTTTATATACTATGCCCTTTTAGCAAAATGTGTTTCCCTTGCTAGAAAATAAAAGTTTTATTAAATCAGCGACTCCCTGAAAAAATATGTTCGCACGTAGATATTTATAACGTCGTGGAAGGAAGCCATGTCAAATACAGATAATACAAAAAAATCTGATACTACAGAGCAAAAAAATGACACGCAAGATTTAGGCCGCCCTGTGGGCCAACAGCCTACAGGCGATTCTTCAGAGCCTCAGACCGCACAATCTGCGCAAAATACAACAGAAGAACAGCTTACGCCGCCCGTACCCCCTGCACCTGCTAGGCCTTGGTATGCAAGCCCATGGTTTTGGTCTATCTTTCTTATTCTTGGTATCTTGGCCCTTGTGGCATGGTTGTTTTGGTTGCAATGGCAAGCCTATGTATTACAACGCAGTAAAGATGAAGCTTTCATTCTTGCGCAAGAAAACCGCAATAAAGAACTTGAAGCACATATGGCTCATTTACAAAAATATTTGGCCTATGATCCTTGTGTTTTAAAGGAAATGCTAGGTAAAGAAGGTATATTGCTCAGTTTACCCGTGGCTAAAGGGGGGCAACCTGTGGCTCCCATTATCCCATCGGGAACACCGCTGCAAATTCCATCGCATTTGGTGCCCCCTTCTACAACGCCTACCCCTGTAGCGCCCACTGCCCCTCTTGGCGTTGCTCCATCTTCTTCTACACCTGTTGTGGTTGTTCCTCCTGTTGCTACTGTTGTTCCTCCTAATTCTAAACAACAAGGAAGCGCCATGGACGCTCCAAGTCCGCCGCCTGCTTCTTCTGGTTCTTCTTTAGTACCTAATACGCAACAGGGTACACAACAGCCCAAAAAGTCTGAAAATAGTCTAGCTCCCGCAAGCCCACCGCCTCCCCCCGCATCATCGAGTGGGATGGGGAACCCCCCTATTTCTTCTGGGCAGTCACCCCTTTTTCCGCCTACGGAAGCAGAAGCTCCCCCTCCGCCTCCTTTGCCAAGTAGTCACGCTCCCGCAAGTCCGCCACCTGCAATGCCTTCAGGACAAAGTTCAGGGCAAGGTTTTGGGATAACCTCTGGCATATTATATGCTTTCAATAAGGAGTAAACTATGACAGGCGTATACATTACTACTTCTCAGCGCAGCCTTATGCGTCCTTTGGCCTGTCAAGGGATTATGGTGACCGATTGTTTTCATCAAATCGATGCACTTCTTCAAGACTTAAGCCCAGAGCACAGAGCTTTATTGGCAGAACCTGTGCACAGTGCCAACCAAGTGGGGCAAGAAAGTGTCGATTGGTACGCAAGCCCCTCTTGTCCGGTGGGAGTTGTGCGTACGCTAAATAGTCTTTCTCCTGAAGAAAAAGAACGTGTTTTACAAAAAATTCATGCTTTGGCTCATGATATTTCTGTTAAATCAGAAGATTTTATTCAAAGCAACGATACGCAACAGCAACTGTCGGGGCAAATGCTTAAATTGGCCATGCAATATCCCAGTGAAGAGGATATTTGGGTCATGGGAGAACAGCCCATTTTGATAAATTGGGGTTTTGCCCCTGGAACCGTAGGTGCGCAACCAGAAGATTTAACACGCAAAGCTAGAGGTTTTGTTCCTGCCGCAGCGGCGGCTCCTTTAACTGCTTCTGCTACTGCTACCACAGCGCCCCCAAGGGTTTTCTCTGGTTGCCTTGCGTGGCTTTTACCCTTACTTCTATTGTTGTTGTTGCTGCTTTTGTTGTTGGCAGCGTTAAATCTTTTACCTTTTGCCTTGCCTTTCCCCACTTCTTGTATGCCCGAGCGCAATGTACTGGCTATGGAGGAAGAAAAGAAAAAAGAAAAAGATCTACTTTTAGGAATAAACGATTTAGAAAGGCGTTTATATGAGCATACGTTATTGTGTGTCCCCAAAACACCAGATGTGCAAGTGGTGCGAAAACGTAAGCTTGACTTGCCTGTAGAAAAGCCTTTGGTACAAGAAGTGCCTAAAAGAAAATTGCCTATAGAGCCGGCACAAGAGCCTATATTAGGTGAAAAGGAAAAAACACCACCAACACCACCACCGGCTCCAAAACAAGAAAAAAAGCCAGAGCCCAAACAAGAACCTAAAAAAGAGCAAAAGCCTACACCACGGCCGCAACCAAAGAAAAATAGTCCTTTAGAAATTCCTAAAGATGCAAAAAAGAATAATGATATGAGCTTTTTGGAAGGATGCTGGGTAAGCGATCGCGGTCTTGTTAATTCGCGCACGCGCAGGCCCATTGTTGTGGAATATTGTTTTAATAAATCCGGTCAGGGAAGACGTATTATTCGCGAAACCGGAGGAAAGATTTGTACTGGCAATGTCAACGCCTCTTTTGGTGGCGGTGGTAATCTTGTTATTACAGCTCCTGAAGCCATGTGCCCCAGAGGGACAAGTTATGTAGGGCAAAGGGTGAATTGTACTGGCAGTGATCGCAGTACCGATTGTCGCGGACAAGAGTCTGGTTCAAGAAATAGATGGGATGCAAAATTTCGCAGGAAATAATCATGGAAAAAAAACATACTTTTATTAGTCTTATTCCCGGCGGTTGTCCGCAGTTTTTAGATTTTGAAATACGCCTTTCCGGTTTGCCGCGTGCACGACGCTTTTTTAAAGAAGAAAAAAGAACGCAACAAGCCGGGCAACGCTACGAGCATACTTTGCGCTGCCTTGATGAAGATGATGGCGTGTATAAAGATCAGCTTACAGGGCAAATAAGCGATTATGATTACGATTTTGATACGCGACGTGTACTTGAAATTTGGCAAGACCAATGGATTCCTGTGCCCTTTCTGCGCATTCGCGGACAAAAATGGCCCGATGGTGGTGAGCGCTTTGAGTATGGTCCATCCAACTGGGTACGCGCACGCATGACCCCTAAGAATGCGGATACGCTTATTTTGACCTTAGCTTTTGATACGAATGTAGAAGAAAGTTTGCAAAAACCTGTACAGGCACCATCGCCTTCTGCTGATACTTCTCAAAATGGAGCTTCAGATACGGCCCCTTCCGCTTCCTCTGCTACGGCCGCCAGTACCGTCAATGCAGGTGAAGCTAGTACCGCTGATATGAGTGCCGAACAGTACCACGCGCTTTCTCCTATGGATGTGGTAGCCCATGGTGCTTTTGCTTTAGCCTCGCATGTACGTGATAATGCATGGTTTTTAAATTCTTCTTGGGTTGATCAATGGCTCATGAATGTGTACAGCGCCTATCGCACCAAGAAAAACCGTGGACGCGGTGCATGGCAAAACGATACACCTTTTGTGTTGGAGCATTTGGCTACATATCTTACTTGGCTTGATGTGGTTAAAGTGCCTTTACAACATGTAAATGTACAAGTGATTAACCCTGAGCGCGAACAACCTGTTGAAGTAGACCTTATTCTTGATATAGGAAATTCTCGTACCACAGGTATTTTGGTAGAAACCTTACCCCAGCGTATTACAAATTTAAATGATTCCTATCTCTTAGAATTACGAGATATGACGCGCCCTGAAAAAATTTATGCGGAACCTTTTGAAACGCGTATAGAATTTTCTGAAGCCAGTTTTGGCGATGACGCATTGAGCCGTCGTTCTGGTCGGCGAACTCCGGCTTTTGCTTGGCCTTCTGCTGTGCGTGTGGGGGCTGAAGCTGCGCGTTTGGCTACCCATGCCGTGTGTGCTGAGGGAGCTACAGGTATGTCTAGTCCTAAACGCTATTTGTGGGATGAACACGCTTGGCAACAATCTTGGCGCTATAATACAGGCGGCCCCCACGAACCCATGGTAACGCGCGGCCTTTTTCCGCGTCAAGTGAACCGTGAAGGCACGCCGCTTAATTGTTTTGGCGATATGCAATTTAAAAATTCTCCGGCTTTGCGTATGCAAGAACAAGAGCCGGCCTTTGAATCATTGTTTACGCGCTCTTCGCTGATGCTCTTTATGATGGGAGAAATTTTAACTCAAGCG
>CAYJHX010000164.1:0-5019 GCA_964369395.1 uncultured Desulfovibrionaceae bacterium | reverse complement strand
TGCGTTAAGCGCGCTTTTTGCTCCAGTCATGTACCAAAAGAGTTGGTATAACGAGTGTATATAGCTAGATGAAATTGTGAATAATATAAAGGAGTATTCTATGTCTTCGTGTTCTTCGTGTAGTAGCGGTGGTGGGGGTGCTGAAAATAAGGGTGTCAACGCTGCCATGGCTTTACAAGAAAAGCTGATCTCTTCCACCCTTGGCAAAATACGCCACAAGCTCTTTATCATGAGCGGTAAGGGCGGTGTGGGAAAAAGTTCGGTAACGGTTAATACTGCGGCGGCTTTGGCAGCAAAAGGCTTTAAAGTAGGCATCTTAGATGTAGATATTCATGGCCCAAGCGTCCCTAATCTTTTGGGGCTTGATGCAGGTATTGAAATGGATGAAAGCGGTTCGCTTATGATTCCTGCGGCCTATAATGAAAATTTGTGTGTTATTTCCATGGATTCTCTATTAAAAGAAAAAGACAGTGCCATTTTGTGGCGTGGTCCTAAAAAAACTGCAGCCATTCGCCAATTTATTTCTGATGTACAATGGGGCGAGCTGGACTTTTTGCTTATTGATTCCCCTCCCGGTACCGGCGATGAACACATGACTATTTTGCAAACCATTCCCGACGCATTGTGTGTGGTGGTAACTACGCCGCAAGAAATATCTTTGGCAGATGTGCGTAAGGCTTTGAACTTTTTGCAGCATGCCAAAGCAAATGTGCTGGGTGTGGTGGAAAATATGAGCGGTCTTTTTTGCCCTCACTGTCACGAGGCTATTCACCTGTTCAAAAAGGGTGGTGGCAAAGCCTTGGCAGAACGCTATGGCTTAAAATTTTTGGGCGACATTCCTTTAGATCCTGCCACTGTGGTGGCGGCAGACAGCGGCGTGCCCGTGGTCTTTTTAGATGCAGAATCTCCTGCCAAGCGCGGTTTCTTGCAACTAGCCGATAATATTAACGCTGCTGCAGCAAACAGCTTAGAAGCATTGGCTAGTAACCACGAATAGAGACCTCTGCACAATTCATTGTGTGCGTTCTTATGGAGCGTTGACCATAGTCTCCGAATAGGGAAAAACGTGTCTTAGCGGCTTGTTGGAAAAATTTGCTTAAAAAAGTTTTTGCTGAAATGGCATTTTCAGCGTTTTTCAACAGCCTGCTAGGGCAGGGTAAATTCTCTTCTGGGGGCATGGCTAGATTTTTTTTACTATTTGTGTCATGCTACGGCAGTTTAAGATAAAGAGATACTTGTATTTTGGCAAAGTTTTGGAGAGTCTATGTGGAATTTGGCGAATAAAATAACGTTTTTTCGTATACTTATGACTCCTGTCATTGTTATATTACTGTACTTTGAAGGGCCTATCCTTTGTATACTGGCAACCATAGCTTTTATGATTGCTTGCTTTACAGATTTTGTGGATGGATATATTGCGCGCCGGGAAAACATGGTCACTTCTCTGGGCAAGTTTCTCGATCCTTTAGCAGATAAAGTCCTTATTTGTTCGGTGCTTATTATGCTTGTGGGGCTTGGATGGGTGCCCACATGGGTTGTTATTGTCATGGTTTGTCGAGAACTCGTGGTGACGGGATTGCGCGCCATTGCCATGGATGAAGGCATTGTTTTAGCTGCTGATACCTACGGCAAATTAAAAACAGTATTGCAAGGGCTTGCCATTGTTCCCTTGCTTTGGCATTACCCTTTTTGGGGATATAATGTACAGCCTATAGGCATGCTTTTGCTCTATGCCGCTTTGATTTTGGCGGTATTTTCTGGTATTAATTATGTTTACGGCTTTTTTAAGCAAAGCATGCAGAAAAAAAACGCAGCGTAAAAATAGCCCTGTATTGTGTAGACTATACGCAAGATAAATACGGTATGCAAAAAGCTTTTTTGAAAGGATAATCGTTTTGCCATGACAACTTTTTGGCGTACATGTATTTTAGTTTTTCTCATCATTGTCAATGTGGTGCTTTTTTACCGTATGATTTGGGGCGGTAGCGGTGTATTAGCTTTTAATGAGCTACGCAAAGAATTTCGTGCTTTAGAGTCTGAGATTGCGCAAGTTGACGCACAAAACTTACAGCTAAGTAAAGAAATACGTTTGCTAAAATCTGACGATGCCTATGTGGAAAAAATGATAAGGCAGCGTCTGCACTACGTGCGAAATAACGAAATATTATACCTTTTTACCGAAGAAAATTTGGCTAAAGCTGGACCCAAGTAAGGAGGGGAGTATGCAAAATAAAATAGACTGGTATCAAGAAGTCGTTGATTTAGAGCCGAGTTCAAAATTGTTTTTCCCCTTGGCCAAAATGGTAGCAGAAAGTGATGTGCCGCGGGCCGTAACTACCTTGCAGAGCGGCTTAGAGCGACATCCGGAATTTATTGAAGCTCGTCTTTTTTATGTGGAGCTTTTGCATAAAAATAAAGAACAAGAAGACTACGCAGCTCGCTTAGAAACACAACTTGCCGTTTTGTCCCCCTTGATGATGCGTTATGCCGGATTTTGGCAAGCGTGGGGCAATATTCTTTCGGAAAAAGACAAAAGTAGCGATACCGGCCTTGCGGTCTCCTTCATGGGGGCTTTATTTGAAAACGGTGCCTTGTCTATGGCAGATATTTTTTCTGCAGGCTTGCAGGCAGTGGTAGCCCGAGGGGGCACCGGCCTAGCTGAAACAGCTCAGGCAGTTTCGATACCTTCCGCTTCTGCCGTTGCATCACCTGCTGTTTCAGCACCAGCGTCTGAAGCACCTGTTACACCAGCGTCTACAGTGGCCTCCGTACCTGCTTCTGAATCTGCCCCCACCGCTGTTTTGACACCTGACCCTATTTCTCCTTCAGAATCTGTCGCGCCAGAGTTAACGCCGGAGCCGACACCCACACCCGAAGTAACACCCGCACCTGAAGCTATGAGCGTTACCGCGGCGCAAGCAGTGAAAAGTGTTACGAAAAAGCCCAAAATTTCTTTGAAGGTGACACAATTATCTGTTCCTAAGGTTGCTCCTGATACTGCCTCTGCCATGGTAAAGGACGGTAAAACTGCTTTAGGTGTAGAGCATGAAGAAAGTGACGAGCCTTTTTCTTTGCGTACACGCTCCATGGCAGAAGTGCTTGCAGAGCAGGGGGATTATGCGGCGGCTCAAGAAATTTATACAGAGCTTTTGCATGCTGCAGAAAGTGCTGAAGAAAAAGACGAATTGCAATCGAAAATTGCGCAGTTGCAAAGCATTACTGAGTCTGGCAATGAGACAAAAAATGCGCCTGCCCCCAAGGTTGCAGATACGAAGGACGCCAAGGCCACACCTCCTGGTAACGAGAGAATGATTTCGGCCCTAGAGTCTTTGGCAGAACGTTTGGAAAATAGAGCGCATTCTTAACAGAGTACATTGTGTTTCGTGCGCTATGTATTCGCTTTTGCTGTATTGGAGCAGTATAAAGAGTGAACGGGTAAACGATGGGGAGGCTTTTATGCAAAACCCTGTTGTTGAATACATGTATAGTTAAAATATATGTAGGGAATGCAGATACAATAAAAATTTCTTTCTAAAGGGAAAGACACATTTTACTAAAAGTATAAGAAAAGTATGCAGCTTGGTAAGATAGTTTGACGCCGTTAGAAAAAGAAAAAACATTTTATCAGCATTTCCGTAAAAGTGTAACGTAGTATTGCCCAAAAAAACGGTGGCAATGGCTGAATAAGCGCGTGTAGAGGAAAAATCATGTCTATACAACAAAAATTGGTAGGGGTTCTCTTAGTTTGTTTTCTTCTGGGAGGTGTGGGCTGTAGCTCTAATCAAACCTTGAAAAATGCTTGGAAGGGAACACGCTCTGTGTGGTACAGCACCGTCAATGTGCCTGCCACCATTGACTATGATGAGACGGGCTCGCTTGAAGAGTACCAAATGCAACTGGCTAAAAGTATGGTTGGCATAGATAGTCAGCTTATTGCCTTGGAAAAAACCATGAGCAATGCTGATAAACCCCCGACGGAACAATGGATACGTGCTCTTTTTGGGCGTTTTCCTTGGTTAGACGGTTTTACTGGGGCTAAAGCCGATGGCACCATGCTTGGTCAAGTGCCTGGGCCACCTGTAAAAAATCTGGATTTCCACCCGCTTTTGGTGGATGACCCCAAACATCCTCGTCGAGCTGTGCGTGGGTATGTCCAAGATACGCCCATGGGGCCAGAAGTGCTTTTGGCAACGCCTTTGTATGATGCCCAAGAGTTTCTTGGTATAGTTTCTGTATATTTTGATATGCGCTCTTTGCTACGTTATTCTGAAGCTCCCGATGATTTGGTCATTATCACTTCTAACGCTATTTTGTGGCCGGGAAAATATAATTTTGCCAGCACCCCTGTGGCCGGCATTGCCTGGGATAAAATCACACTAGAAGCCAGTAGCGGCACGGTGACCAATGCTTCCGGTTCTTTCTATTGGTCTTTGCGCTACTTGGGGAACATTCCGCTTATTTTTGCTGTTCCTGTTAAGGGTTCTTTTGGCGATACGCCAGCCCCGCGCACAGGCCCCACCAGCGAAGGCCCGTATGCTGAAGTTGTGCCTTTAAAGATGCCTCCTGCACCGCCTAAAGTAGATGTGCCGCCAGCGCCGCCAGCGCCACGTCGTGTGGTACGTCGTGTATCAAGACCATTGCCTATGCCCGTACTGCCACCTATGCCTACTGCGCCAGCGCCTGAGCCTGTGCAAATGCCTTCGCCTTTGCACCCAGCGCCAAGTACTCCAGTAAAACCTGCTGAAGATACGGCTAAGAGCACCGAGACTGTGACACCTGCGACAGCACCAAGTACTGATGCTACTGAGCAAAAGGAAAGCACAACAGATACCAGTGCACCAAGCCCTATAGCGCCGAGCCCTATAGCACCGAGTCCTATAGCACCAAGCCCTATAGCGCCGGCACCAAGTGCTGAGCAAAAATCAAGCCCTATAGCACCAGCGCCAAGTACTGAGCAAAAACCGAGTCCTATAGCACCAAGCCCTATAGCGCCTAGTCCTATAGCACCAAGTCCTATAG
>CAYJHX010000163.1:0-5048 GCA_964369395.1 uncultured Desulfovibrionaceae bacterium | reverse complement strand
ACTCTGTATAAAAAAGGAAGAACCTTTTTTCGGTTCTTCCTCCAATAGACTTTGCTCGTTAAGAAAATGCTGATGTAAGCAATTTTTTATTGTAAACGCGTGTACACAGAGGGTTGTACTCGTCGATCGCTGCTGTTTTCCACAAGTAAGGGCGGCACATCGGGGGTGATGGGTACTGTGGCGGTGCCCATGGCGAGAACGTCATTGGTGAGCGTGTGTACAAGGCGCATGCTAAAGCGTACCTGTTCTGGGGATATAACGTAGGTTCCCGTCAGTACGGCGGTACCGGAGGCCGAGGTGCGAGCCAGTTCAGATCTTTTACGTGTCAGTAGCATTTCGCCAGTTTGTTCTTGGAAGCGGAGTTCTTTGCCTTTGCGAATTTCTTGGACATTGTAGCCTGCAGAAACAAACCAGCGTGAGGCTTCTTCCATCATTTGACGTGCTAGGGCATTAGAAAGTTTTAAATTGTTTACGTTTACCGGCACTGTGGTTACGATGGTAATGTCACGGCGTATTTGGTGTGCGCGTGCTGCTGCTTGCTCTTCAGACAGGGAACCTCTGTGGATGCCTGCTCTTCTCATGAGTTGCGCGTCCATATCTGCGGCCATGGCATCAGCGGCGCGAGGGCCGTATTCACTTTGGGGGCCAAAGCTCTTGGCTACACCGCATCCGAGACTGAAAAAACAAAAGATACATAAACAGAGTAGGCTTGTGATTTTCATAAAAATTTTTCTCCAAAATTAGCGTAAGGTCTGTATTTGCAGGCGAATACTTTTTAATTCTCGTTGAATATAGGCACGCATTTCGCCGGTGCGGCATGTGGCAAGAGCCAGTAATAAGTATTGGCGAGCCAATTCGTAGCGATATTCTTCTTTAAAGTGACGGGCTAAGAGTATGTTGTACTCGGTTTCTTCTGACTCATCTACAGAGCTTACCCAAACACTTTGGCTATTTTGGGCTTGGGCCGTATTTACCTTGAATACAGCGCCTTGGACACTTAGGGTGACACAAGCCAATATGAGGCCTATCTGTAATGTTTTACACATAGCTACTCCGCGTAATAGTCTGTTTCATAATCTGTTTCAAAAAAGTCAAACGAAGTAAATGACGTTTTTTTACAGTCTGTTAATAATAGGGAGCCGTTCTATAATAGTCGTAGGGCATATTGCCGTACAATCCCGGCCCCGTGGGGGACTGGGCTTTGGGTACTTGACGAATATTTAACGTGCCGCTTTCTAAGCCAAGGGCATTGCGCGGGACGGGTTTAGGTGCTGGACCATAGTATTTGGGAGGATTGCGTGGGGCGCTGACTGTTCTTACGGTGACAGTTTTGGGCACATCTGTGGTGATAATGTGTTGCGTGAGTCGTGTTATAAAAGGTGTTTTGACCAAAACAAGCTGGCCGGTTCGCAAAACCATACCATCACGAGCGCGTACTAAGCGCGCATTAACGATGACAGCGTCTTTATCCACATAGTAGGTGCCTACAATGAGGGCGGCCCATTTTTCGTTGGTATCCACAAGGCCTTTGCGTAAGAGAGCAAAGTCGCCTTGGGCTAGCTTAATGTCTATATCGCCCGAAAGGCGGTATTCACGCACGGGGAAAGCGCGCTGATTAAATTCGTAAATAAGGGATTCAGCAAGCAAGTTACCAAAGGCGCTGGTTTGTGCCTTGTTGTTGATATTCACAAAAGATGTAGGCATAGCCACAAGGCCTGTGAGTGTGGTGTTATTCATGGTGGCGAGCATTTGGTCGGCGAGCTCGCGCACTTTTAGTTTAAACTCTTGCACTTCGATATACTCTAAATCCATGGCAGATTTGGGCGGTGGGGGGGGCGTAGCACAGCCGCTGATGATAAGAGTTTGAAATAGAAAGACAAAAAGGAAAAAACGAAAAGTGTGTGACATATATAATCCCTTGCTCTGTGGCTTTTTAAAGTATCTCTCTTAGGATATATCGTAACAAAACGTAAAAACTTAAGTGAGGGCGTAACATCTTATTTCAATAGCCTGATATAGAAATAAGCTAGAAAAAACTACCATACTTGCGCAAGAAAAAAAAGGACAAAATGTGGGGGGAGGGCGTTAAGAGTGCTTGGCTATCGGAGCAAAATAAGCTAGATTCCTTCGTTCACTGCTTCTACCGTTAATGACTTGTTAAGGAAAGGCCGATTTAATACGATTTTCGTTCTTTAGCAAGGAAGAAAAATCTTGCTAAGGATGCATAGTATATAAACATACATGCAGTCTTAGTACGATGAGTCTGACTGCGCTAGAGGACGAAAAGGCATTTATTCAGCGTTTCTTTAAGATTTTTGGCTGTGGGGAAATATATGCAAGAAAGAAAAAAAACACGCCTTTTGCATCTGGGAAACGTGCCTGTAGGGGGAAACGCTCCCATTATGGTGCAGAGTATGCTCAATACCGATACGCGCGATGTGGAAAAAAGCCTTGAGCAAATAGAGGCTCTTGTGGCTGTGGGCTGTGAGGCCGTGCGCCTTGCGGTGCTTGACGCTTCGGCGGTGCAGGCTCTTACGCTGATACGCCAAAAGACGACAGTACCGCTTATAGCCGATATACATTTTGACCATCGTTTAGCCATTGCTTCCTTAGAAGCTGGCGTACAGGGCTTGCGCATTAACCCCGGAAATATTGGCTCAGAAAAGAATGTAGATGCTGTGGTAGATGCGGCTAAAGCGCACAAGGCCGTCCTACGTATTGGGGTCAATGGTGGCTCGTTAGAAAAAGATATTTTGCAAAAATACGGCGGTGTTACCCCTGAAGCCATGGTAGAAAGCGCCCTTTCGCATGTGGCTATTTTAGAGCGCAAAGGTTTTTACGATGTGAAGATTTCCTTAAAATCTTCTTCGGTGCTGGAAACCATTGCTGCATATAAACTTTTGGCGGCGCGCTGTGAATATCCTTTGCATATTGGTATTACCGAAGCAGGGGGGCTTTTGCGCGGGGCGGTAAAGTCTGCCGTGGGGCTAGGTATTTTATTTTGGGAAGGCATTGGCGATACCTTGCGCGTATCTTTAACGGCAGATCCCGTGCAAGAAATTATTGCTGCCTATGAAATTTTGCGTGCCCTAGGTTTGCGTCAGCGCGGGCCGGAGATTATTTCTTGTCCCACGTGCGGGCGTACAGAAATTGACCTTATGGCCCTTGCGGCGGCGGTGGAAGATCGTTTAAAAACCGAAACCTTGCCCATTAAAGTAGCTGTCATGGGCTGTGTGGTCAATGGCCCCGGCGAAGCGCGTGAGGCAGATATTGGCCTTGCAGGCGGGCGCGACAAAGGCAGTATTTTTCGTAAGGGAGAGGTTATCCGCACCGTAAAGGGGCAGGATGCCCTTCTTGCGGCTTTTATGGAAGAACTCGATAAACTTATTTTATCTAAGGAAAAACAGGATTAAAGATATGCGTTGGAGTACAAGTTATATTCCCACTTTGAAAGAAGCCCCGGCCGATGCCGAAGTTATTAGCCATCAACTCCTTGTGCGTGCCGGTATGGTGCGCAAGGTAACATCTGGTATTTATATTTATTTACCGCTGGGCTTAAAGGTTTTAGAAAAGGTAAAAAATATTGTTCGGGAAGAGATGAACAAAGCCGGCGCGCAAGAATTGCTTTTGCCTGCGGCGCAACCCGCTGATTTATGGCAAGAAACAGGCCGTTGGGAATTTTACGGTAAGGAATTACTGCGTTTTAAAGACCGTCACGAGCGTGATTATTGCCTTGGGCCCACTCACGAAGAAATTATTACCGATTTAGTGCGCGGTGAGGTGCGTTCGTATAGACAATTGCCCATGAATTTGTATCAAATTCAAACCAAGTTTCGTGATGAAATACGTCCGCGTTTTGGTTTGTTGCGTGGGCGTGAATTCATCATGAAGGACGCGTATTCTTTTGACGCCGATGATGCTGGCGCCGATGTCAGTTATCAAAAAATGCATGCGGCTTATACCAATATTTTTTCGCGCATGGCTTTGAAGTTTCGCGCTGTAGAAGCCGATACCGGCTCCATTGGCGGTAGTTTTTCTCATGAATTTATGGTGCTTGCTAAAGTAGGCGAAGATACTATTGCTGCGTGTACGGCCTGTGATTATGCTTCCAATGTGGAACGCGCTGCCGTAGTATGGCAAGGGGCTGTATGCGAAGATACATGTCCGGCCTTTGCTGAAGTTTCTACGCCAGAGGCGCATACAGTAGAAGAAGTGTGCGCTTTTATGAAAATAGCTCCTTCCACACTTGTTAAGACCCTTCTTTTTGATGTAGACGGGCAGGGCGTAGCTGTGCTGGTGCGCGGTGATCACAATGCCAATGATGTGAAGTTAAAGAACTTCTTAAAGGCAACTGTGGTGGAGATGGCTTCTCCTGAACAAGTGGAAGCGTGGACAAAAGCGAAAGTGGGTTTTGCTGGGCCTGTGGGCTTAGATGCTGACATTAAAATTTATGCTGACGTGGCTTTGCAAGAAAGTACTGATTGGGTGTGTGGCGCCAATAAGAGCGACACCCACTTACAGCATGTAAGCTTGTCGCGCGATTGTACCATCGAAGCTTATACAGATTTGCGCGAAATTCTTGCTACCGATCCTTGCCCCAAGTGCGGCGCGGCCATAGAATTGCCCGAAGGTATTGAAGTGGGGCATATTTTTAAACTCGGCACCAAATACAGCGAAGCCATGAAAGCTACCTTTCTAGATAACAATGGCAAAGAGCAAGTGATGATTATGGGCTGTTATGGTATTGGCGTGTCACGGGTTATGGCGGCATGCATCGAACAAAATTATGATGATAACGGCATTATTTTTCCGCCGCCTTTGGCTCCTTGTGATGTGCATTTGCTTAATCTTGACAGCAAGAGTGAAGAAGTGTGCGCGCAAGTGGAAAAGATTAAAGAACAATTGGAAAGCATGGGCCTTGAAGTGCTTTTGGATGACAGAGAAGAACGCCCCGGTGTGAAATTTAAAGATGCAGACTTGCTGGGCTTACCCATGCAACTATGCCTTGGGGGCAAAAGTCTTGCTCGCGGGGTTTTGGAAGCCAAAGA
>CAYJHX010000162.1:0-5052 GCA_964369395.1 uncultured Desulfovibrionaceae bacterium | reverse complement strand
TAATCTTGCCAAGGCTTGCCAATTCTTGCGGAGCTTTTTCTAAGGACGGTAAAAGCACAACTAAGATACGCCTTTGCATAATTACGTCTGCTTTTGTATGTATTATACTAAAATTATAGAAATAAAAAAATTTAACTTTTTTTAATACCCTAAAATATACCCTGCAAAAATCGAGATATGAAAAGACTTCATGAAACGGTATTGGATGAATTTTTGACAAATGTGGGTATGGTTAGATTGTACCCACAAGACAATGCTCAATTACGGTGCTATGCTGGCTTTTGGTGAAGCTCACGTTGGCGCAGTTTATGTGAGTGACACCCGCAGGGGAGATGTCGCGCTGCATAAACCGTGACAATGTGAGCAACATTAAATCGCTAGTGTTAGTGCGTTGAGTATAGCACCAGCCGCAAAAAATCCTAATGCCACGAGCATAGTTTTCAAATATTTTTCTTCATGGGCAAATTTCCTTGCCGCTACACCAAAGCAAAATATCCCAGTTGCCATGCTCAATACTCCCATAACAATGCCAGACTGCATTTTTAGGCACGCTACCAAGGGAACGCTCCCAGTTGTGGCGATGTGGAAGCCTGCCCACATAAGTACGCTTCCAAAGGCCATAAGGCACAGAAAAGCTAGCATGGCCATAGGTAGTAAGGTAGCGTAATGAATTTTCGTGGAAAGGCGTTTTGCCTGTTCTACTACGCTGTCTGTAAGCTTTGCTTGTGCGTTTGCCACCTCCTTATCGGCGGCATCAGAAATGCGCTCTAAAACCTCCGCTGTGACCTTGTTGATTTTCTTGGGTAAGGCTTCATAGTAAGCACGTTGGTATTCCATAGCCGCTAAAAGCGACCAGAGAGCGTCATCATCACGCAAGTTTAAGGAAGTCCCCACTTGGCGCACTCGCTGTATTTCTTCTTGCGTGAGTTTTCTGCCGCTTGTCTTTTGGATTTCATCCATAAAATTTGCGTTCATAGCTATTCCCCCAAGACGTGGTCAAATAGTTTTGCTAATAGCAAACGCCAGCGGCATAATTCCGCCCGTGTACCAATAGGCATTTGAGGATAGGCTTCATGAATGGACATGCGTTTGGAATATAACCAGTCTGCCACACGATTGCCCACGGCTGGGAAATCAAGTGTTTTACCTGTTTTTTCTGCAATTTCTTTTGCTTTTGACTGATTGTAAATATCAAAGCGATGTGTGTCGCCAAAATACAGATTACGGCACACGTTGATTTCTACGTCTGGAAAAGCTTCTTGGAAGGAGTGCAAAAGCTCTACAGAGTCACGGTGGCGATTGATTATCCAAAATACCAAAAGTTTACGATTCATTTCTTGCAAAGCACCGCTCATAATATCGCCATAACTGGCTGTACTGCTCTTGGTGCGAGCGGCGGCATTGATAACTACCGTATGCTCTGGGTATTTTTGTACCACATCAAGCATATCCGACCATCCATCAGCATCATCAAGACTATTCAAGCGGCATTGTAGATTGGACAATTTAAGCCCCTTGTGTGCCTTAAAGACATCAGGGTTATCGGTATCTGTATCCACAAGCAGGACATTTTTTTCCTTGCTCAGCAAATATTCAATGAGGGCAAAAGAGAAAAGGCTCTTACCCACTCCACCTTTACTGCCGCCTATGTAGTAAACATCATTTTGCATTTTCATAATTATAACTCCGAATCTGGTTTATCTGGTGTATAATAATCGGGAAGTTCGTAGTCCTGTTCAGAGACTTTACTTTCTTGAACTTCCTTTACCTTTGCTGTTATCTTTGTCGCTTTGGTTTTGACCTCCTGATTTTGTGCTGATTTTTCAGCCGGTGTTAGCTTTTTGCGTAAAACTCTCAAGGGAATGTCCACATTGCCCTGTGACATGATTTCTGAAAGCTCTTTTACGCTGTAGCCTTTTTCTAATGCTTTGAGCATGTTGACATTGAGCAGCTCCGCCGCTTCTTCTCGTGTTTTGCCAAGTTTTTTGTCTGGCAATGCTTCAAGCGTCTTTTGCATGGCCTCAATGTCTGGCAAGTCAATACGTATGAAGTTTCCCATGTTGCCCTCCTAGCGCATACGCCTAGTCATCTGTTGCGGCACATGCTCTAGGCGCCGCTTTTCAATCTCACCAACAAGGTCTGCAAGGAGCTGTACACTTCGCTTACATCCGTGAACAAGCGTTTCAAAGTGCGCAATTCCGTCAGTATGAGCATGTGCTTCTCCTCCTGTGCGTCCAGTCTGGTGGTGAGTGCCGTCAATCTGGCTTCGTAGTTTTCCTCCATCTTTTTCAAGGTCTGTGTGAGTAGTCTTTCTGTTTCTGTCATGGTCTGTATCCTTTTGTTTTTCTGGTAAAAGTAATTTATTTTCAGGGCTAAACTGTGCCCATTTTATGGGATAGCGTTTGTTGTTAATAGCGGTGCGTTTATCAATGACACGCTCAAGTTGAGCTTCAAGGCGTGTGATAATATTACGCCTTTTCTTTTGCTGTTCTTCTTCGCTTTCCTCGTCTAATTGCTTTGATTTAGCTGTGTAATTCCAGTGTTTACCATAAATACCGCCTTTGAAGCGCATTTTTAGGCCACTTTCTGGAGCGACAACGCTTAGATAGTTTTTGCCTTTGCGGTTAATTTTTAGCCCATAGTCTTGCAAAATTTTGAAAATGTCTTCACGGCTGTGAACAAGTCCTTGTTCAATTTTAGCCTTGATATGGGCATGTATGACTTCCTTGGCCTTGTCACGGTCACTTTCTATTATTTTCTTTCCCCATCGTGTCATGCGTGAGTAAAACAAGTCAGCTTTTTTAGGCAATTCCGTTCTTGCTCTTGTGGGGTCATCGGGACGTGCCCAATTTTCACGCCAGTTGAATAGGTCACGAAAGACATCAAAGTCCTTTTGCCAACCAGGGGGACAAGCGTTGAAGTCCTTGCCGCTAGATAATTCCACTCTTGGAATAAGAAAGTGAAGCTCATGATGCCCTGCATGGGTATGGCGTACCCATAAGATGTTGCGTTGGTCAGGTTCAAGCCCTGCAAAGGCTACATTCTCAAAAGCGTCCATGACTTCCTCTTCTTTTTCTGCATTAACTTTGTCATCGGGATGCCATGCCAAAACGCCTGACGTGAATTTCCATCGACGGTCAATACTATCAATCAGTGCCGTGGTCATGGCAGGGTCGCCACGCAAGACTTGTGGTGGGTGCATATCCCTGTTGGGGTAGTCGTCACGCACAAGATACCTACTTGGTTTACCGCCTCTCCCTGTGCCATGCGGAAAGACTTTCATCATCATGGTATGTCATCCTCCGTAGTATGCGTACTGGCAAAGCTCAGTATGTGCCTTTCAATATCAGCCAATGCCGTTAATACTTCCACCGTTTCCGCTGTACCTTTGTAGGTATTTGCCCACCGTGCAAGCTGATTGATGTTTACGCCTATCCGTGCCAGTTCATGCAATCGTCGTTTTTCCTCTGGTGTTTTGCGTAAGCGGATACCAAGGCAAGTTTGACGGATATAATCTGACATGCTGAGGCCGTGAACACCTGCATTAAGACGTAATGCGTCACGCTCTTCAGCATGAAGACGCACGATGACGGCACTGCTACGAGCAGTCTTTACTCTCTTCATGGTTCGCCCTCCACAGATTGCCTTTTAGTGCCTTTGGGTGTTTGGGGTTCGAAGGGGACAAAGTCCCCTCGCCAGCCGCTTTGTGTATATGCGAAGCGTATATACAAAACGTAGGCTGGCCTTCCCAAGCAAGACTGGACAAACGAGCATGCATTTTTGCTACAGGAGGTACGCATGGTGTTAGTATGTGTGACGTGACTGTGTCGTATCTTGTCAGCGAGAGTGTCGTTTGGTGGTCGTAGTAGGTATGCATGGGTAAACCATTGTGTAAGCATCTTGCCACCAGTGAAGCGGTATCTTGCTTGCACTTGGTTTGCATCATGCCACAACTGAATGGCATCACGCAGCGTGGTAGCACACGAACGGCACTCATTTTTGCTCTACCTCAGCTGTAAGTCTGTCAATGAGGGCATATATCTCTGACGCTTTCCATACAGTGGTACGTGCGCTAAGCTTAATTGGTTTGGGATATATGCCGTCTTTACATCCAGCCCACCATGCACTTCTGCTGATAGGTATGAGTGCCAGAACTTGTGGCAATCGAAGTAAACCTTTGTTGGTATCGCCTTGTGGAATGTGTTGCATAATTCATCTCCTTGGTTGGTATGTTCAAAAAAACATATCACGGCTTTTTAAAAAACCGCTTTTTGGAACATTTTACGACTTGGAGAATGAATCCTATGTTGTCTTATGGGATTTCTTGTGAACCTAGAAAAAAGTTAAAAAACTTCTTGACACATTTTAATTCTTTATAGTGTCTATTTGTAACTATTTGAAATTACATGTGTATAATAGTGCAGTGTTGTTGTATTCTTTATTGGAGTTTATAGGACAAGTATGTACTTTATAGAATATGTGGCAGGTTACAATACAGTAATGCATGTTATATGATTGCTGGGTGTCAAAATAAAAATGGAAAGAGACCAAAAGTTACCCATATTGCTTGGGATTTAAAATAAAAAAATACACCTTTGAAACACGTTGTATGTGCTTCAACGATGTATAATATTTTGAAAATATTTATTTTATTCTTATTTCAAGGACTCTTTCAAAACCTTACTTGGAGTAAATTTAGCCGTTTTACTAGCAGGAATGGTCAACTCTGCGCCAGTGCGTGGATTACGGCCTTTACGTTCTTTACGGCTATTTACTGCAAAAGAGCCAAAGCCTGTAAGAGTGATTTTTTCATCGTTTTTTAGTCCTTCGCTCATGGCTTCAAGCATGGAATTGAGTACACGTTCTGCCGCAGCCTTGGTCATGTTGGCATTGGTGGCAATTTTTTCTATTAGGTCAGCTTTAGTCATCTCTTTCTCCAAAAACAAGTTAAAGGGCTAAAAAAAGTAAGGTATCGTTAAAATTTGCACATAAAGGGCTTGACAAAGCATTTTTGCGCATTTATTTAATAGATACAGGTTGGGCAGGAAGTGC
>CAYJHX010000161.1:0-5057 GCA_964369395.1 uncultured Desulfovibrionaceae bacterium | reverse complement strand
GAACCTAAAAGAATGTCTTCAAATTCTTGAATGCGATCTTTTAAAACATCAATGGTATCATGAAGGGTAATATGCTGTGCCTGAATTTGCATAAGCAAGTGTAGCGCGCGATGATTTTGCCCTTGTATGAAAAATTCATGAATTTTTTGAAATTGCTCGTAATCTAACATGCTATCCGACCCCTTGCTGTTTCCTTTCTTATCGACACCCTTACTTTTTACTTTAGAGGTCTATAAAGGCATTTAAGGGCACAATAGGGGCTAGAATAGCAAAATAGCACTCTTTTTTCTCTAGAAATTTTCTTAAAAGACTTTTTTACTGGCCTTTATGCGGCTATTACATCTTCTTGGTTGAAGGCGGCTCTAGCGAGCGAAGAAGCTTTTCAAAATCTTTTTCCCGCACTGGTGTATCGTCTGCCACTGTCTTTACATGAGATTTTGGCGGCATTTTTATGGTAATATGATGCACATTTTTCTGCGTTTTAGAGGGAGCTTCCACGCGTTTTTGCTCTATTTGCTCATGGGGTTTAAGCAATTGAAAAGACGTTGCATCCTGTTGTTGTTGGGCATGCATGCTAGCTTCCAACACTTCCGGCTCTATAAAGATGGGAAAAGATTTTTTTATGGCCAAAGTAATGCCATCGGAGGGGCGGCAATCAACACGCATGACACGTTCACCATGGCGCATCACCAGCGAAGCGTAAAAGATTCCTCCTTTAAAAGCTTCTATTTCCAAAGATTTTATCTCTGCGCCCAAAAAAGTAATAGCATCCAAAAGCAAGTCGTGTGTCAGCGGGCGCGGCACGCTTTGCCCGCTTAAAGCCATGGAAATACTCATGGCTTCCATGGATCCAATCCATATGGGCAGCACGCGTTTTTCGCCTTCTTCTTGCAAAAGCAAAATGGGAGTTTTGGCCGTACTATCGACACTAAGCCCTAAAACATGCATCTTCAACATATTTCCCCCTCTTTTTGCCCCACGAGCGTATGTTTTTTTGCGGTGACAATGCGTACCGGCACTAAAAGCCCTGCTTTGCCAAGCCCTTTGACTAAAGGCACATTGACAGTCACTCCGTGCGGGTCACGCCCTTGCCAAGATTCTTCTGTGTCTTTATCCGAATCTTTTTTGCTTTGGCTTTCTAAAAGAACTGTGGTGTGCTGACCCTCTCTGCGCAAAAGCCATGCTTCCGTTAGGGCGTCTTGTCTTTGTTGCAAACGATACAAGCGATCGAGCATTACTTCAGCAGGCACTTTCACAGGCATTTGTGAGGCGCGGGTTCCGGGGCGATCGGAATAGCAAAAAGAAAAAGAGGCTCTATACTGCACTTGTTCCATCATCTCTACAGTGTGCAAGAAATCTTCTTCACTTTCACCGGGAAAGCCCACGATAATATCCGAAGAAAACGATATTTGCGGACAAGCACTACGTAAATCATTGACTATTTCTAAAAAGCGCGTCGTCGTATATTTACGCCCCATGGCTGTAAGCACAGCATCAGAGCCGGCCTGCATGGGCAAGTGAATATGCGGACACAATACAGGCAACTCTCCAAAGGCAGCTATATCTTCTGCTGTCATATCCTTAGGATGTGGCGTCATAAAGCGCAATCGTTCAAGCCCTTGTATCTTGGCAATATTGTGCACTAAATCAGCAAAACTGGTACCATCGCCCGTGGCATCTTTGCCAAAAGCATTCACATTTTGCCCAAGTAAACAAATTTCTCTGGTGCCATGTTCCACAAGGCTTTGGCATTCTTGCAAAATAGCCTGACTATTACGCGATTTTTGCGGCCCGCGCGTATAAGGCACAATGCAATAAGCGCAATAATTATCACACCCTTGCATAATATTCACATGAGCCACAGGCAGTACCGTTTGAGAACTAATGGCGGCATCACGTTCGGGATAACTTTGGCTAAAATCCACAAGGCTTAAACGCAATTGCGGGTCTTGAAATAACTGTTCCACAGTATGCGGCACATCTTTAATACCATCGCCCCCGCACACCAAGCGCACTTGCGGAAATTTTTCAAAAAATCCGTTGCCAATTTGTTGTGCCACACAACCGGCCACCACCACAAAAGCGTCAGGGGTTTTGCGTGTTTCAGCCTGTATTTTGCGTAACGTGTTATACACTTTTTGCTCAGGTTTTTCACGCACCGAACACGTATTCACCACAATAACCGTGGCTTCTTGCAAAGGTGCAGATACAAAACCGCGCTGTAAAAAAGCCCGCTCAAGCCATGCTGAATCGTTAAAATTCATCTGGCAACCAAAAGTTAAAATATGAAAAGCCTGCCGCATTTATTGTTCAATCCCTGTATCGTCATCCATGAAAGCGCGTCCATCAACCCCATCAAGCCCTTCCAAGGTATCTAACTGCTCTTCAAGCCATTGCATCACAGCGTGGGCAGTATGATAATTTAAGAGCACTTTATTGTGGATGGTACGCACAATGGTACGTTGATCTTCCCCTTCGGGTACAAGCTCGGGGCCAAGGCTACCATCACCGGCCACAAGGCACTCAGCAAAGGCGGGGGCTTTATCGCTTTCTGTATAAAAGTTCAGCTCAATTTCCCCTCGCGGGTTAATGCCCCCCCAAACCCCGTGGGCATACTTCAAACGTGCTTCTGTTTCTTCTTTATATTCATATCGCACGCGCTGAGGAAGTGATTTGCCATGTTTCATAAGTATTTTCCTAATGTTTATTAACAACTTACTAGCTATGTATCGCCACAATACGCCCCACAACCTTCTCCGGCGCCGCCAAGCTAGGAGTCGTAGGCTCTGGCGGTACATATTCTGCCCCATAACCACTGCTCACTTCACCCTGCATCTTTATCTTTGTGGGCGATTGCGCCAAAGGCGAGAGTCGTTCTGTTCTTGCTCTTTCCACCGCTTGCCGCGCTACATATTCTTGCGTAGCTTCCGCCACATCGGCTCCCAAAAGTAAAGCATCTTGTCGCAAACTCGTATAAGGGTATGTTATATAGAACATTCGCCCCCGCAGGTCAATTCTATCCTCAATGGCATAAAAATCTTCTCGAGTTTGCATACTCCTTCACCCTCATAAAAGTAAAACAAAAAGTTTATTATTGACGCAAAGCCATATATACGACAAAAAGAGAAAAAAATACAGTCCTGTCCTTGCCTAAAAAGCAAACGACCCCATTATAGTACATATAATCACTGGACACGAGCCCACAAGTCACAACACAAAATTTAAGCTTTGCAGGAAAAAGAATGAACAGCTACACCCTTGAAAAAATTGAAAGTAACCCCTATTTTGACTTAGAACTTATCATGCGCAACAGCCAAGAAACACGTATTGGCGGCGACATGTTTGACCGTTTCATGCGCCTTTGGGAAACATGGAAACAAGAACTCAATGTCTACACCGTAGATACCGGCAAAGTGAAATATCTTGTAACATGGCTGCCAGAATCTGTAGAAGAAAGCATTGACGCCTCTTGGGCCGACTCCCCCTCCAAAGCCTATGCCGACAATGCCCTTGCTCAAACCCTGTGCATGGGCGCCGTGCACGATATTTTACCCGATGTAGAAAGTGCCGGTTGTGCCCCAGCCCCGCGCCCCACCGATACCTTGCGCGCAGCACTGACCGAACTTGGCATGCCTTATAAAGAAGACGGCCCCAGCCTTTCTCGCCGTTTTGCTGTAGTTACCCACTATCCTTTTAAAGGCGCTTGCGAAATTTGTTATCTACAAAAAGACTGTCCCAAAGGGCAAGGCCAAGCCGGTGCATCATCCTTACTGCTCCCCGGTTATGAACGTGACTAACAACGTCAAGCCTCAGCCTCCTATGCAACACAGCTCCCCTGCCCTTACCGATTACCATGGGCGCATAGCTCGCTATTTGCGCCTATCGGTAACCGATCGCTGTAATTTTCGCTGTAGTTATTGTCGTAACGAATTTGACGATGCAAGTATAAATCATAGCCATATTTTGCGCTACGAAGAAATGCTTACCATTGTGGGAGCCGCTCTACGTATGGGCATTGAAAAAATACGCCTCACCGGCGGCGAACCCTTTGCCCGTAAAGGTTTTATGGACTTTGTAGCTCAAATACGAGAACGTTATCCTCAAGTGGATTTGCGCATTACCACCAATGGTTCCCTCATTGCCCCTCATGTAGCTACCCTTAAAAATCTTGGCATCAAAGCCGTAAATATCTCTCTCGACTCTTTTCGACCCGAAACCTTTGCCCGCATTACCGGCAAAAATGCCTTACCTACGGTACTGCAAGCCATTGACAACCTGCAAAATCACGACATTGGTGTGAAAATTAACGCCGTGGCCATGCGCGGCATTACCGATGTGGAAATGGAAGACTTTGCCGTCTTTGCTCAAAATAATGCCGTGGATGTGCGTTTCATTGAATTTATGCCCATGGGAAGCCAAACCTCTTGGAATGACGACACCTTCTTGCCGGCCACAGACCTTTTAGCCGAAGCACAGAAATATTTGAACCTAGAAGAGCTCCCCCCCAAACCTTGGCAAATGGGCAACGAACAAACACACAGCACGGAACAAAGCTCCACCACAGCCAGCCCCCCCGTCCACGCTGGCCCCGCACGTATGTATCGCATCAAAAATGGCCACGGACGCCTTGGCATCATATCTGCTATGTCTAACCATTTTTGTTCGTCCTGTAACCGCCTGCGTGTCACCTCCGATGGTTCCTTACGCACCTGTCTTTTTGCCGACAAAGAGCACGATGTGCGTGGCATTTTGCGAGATCCAAACCTTGAAAACTTAGAAGATATTACAGAAAAAATCTGCGCTCTTTTCAAACACGCCATTAAAGACAAACCCCTCGGCGAAGCACTACTTAAAGCCCGTCAAGCCGGCCATGCCGTGGCCCAAAAGAAAATGGTCAACATTGGTGGATAATATATACGCGTGAAGAATTTTTACGGGGGAACTTTTGCCAGCGCCAAAAAGTTCCCTTTTGCTCTTAAGGGCCACCCTCAAAACGCGCTTGCTTGAGACCTCTGCATAATTCTAAAAAACACTAAAATACATGGATTGCTTCGCTT
>CAYJHX010000160.1:0-5119 GCA_964369395.1 uncultured Desulfovibrionaceae bacterium | reverse complement strand
GTGCCCGGTTTATCAGGCGCTTCAAAAGAAATATCTGCCAGAATTTTTTCCATAATGGTATACAAGCGACGCGCGCCTATATTTTCTGTCTCATTATTGGTTTCTTCAGCAAAAGCCGCAATTTCTTTAAGGCCGTCGTCAGTATAACGCACATGTACATTTTCTGTACCCAAAAGGGCAGCGTATTGACGTGTCAGTGCATTGTCCGGTTCGGTAAGAATGCGTAAAAATTCGTCCTTGCCAAGCGCTTGCAATTCCACACGCAAAGGAAAACGCCCTTGGAGTTCGGGAATTAAATCGGAAGGCTTGCTAAAATGAAAGGCTCCAGCGGCGATAAAAAGCACATGATCTGTTTTAATCATGCCATACTTGGTGTTCACCACGCTACCCTCTACAATGGGCAACAAATCACGTTGTACACCTTCTCGTGAAATATCCGAAGAGCGCTGCGAAGAAGTGCTGGCAATCTTATCAATTTCATCAATAAAAATAATACCGCCCTCTTCTACCCGTGCCCGCGCACGTTCCATAAGGGAATCTTCGTCCATCAATTTTTCTGTCTCTTCTTGCACAAGTACAGTAAATGCTTGCCCTATCTTCATTTTACGTCTTTTGGGCTTAGGCGGAAAAGCTTTGCCAAACATATCTTTCATTTGCGAGCCCATGCTTTCCATACCCGGAATGGCAAACACATCAATACTAGGGCCCGATTGTTCCATGACTTCCATTTCTACTTCGCGATCGTCCATAAAACCTTGACGGAATTGTTGACGCAATTTTTCTCGTGTAGAATCGCGCCCGCTTTCTCCGCCAAAAGACGCCGGCAGCAGTAAATCGAGTAGGCGCGTTTCTGCCGCCGCTTCTGCCGCTGCTTTTACGCGCACGCTTTCTTCTTCGCGTACAAGTTTAATGCTAATTTCCATAAGGTCGCGCACCATAGATTCCACATCGCGCCCCACATAGCCCACTTCCGTAAATTTTGTGGCCTCTACCTTAACAAAAGGTACCGAACATAATTTAGCCAAACGGCGGGCAATTTCTGTTTTCCCTACACCTGTGGGGCCCATCATAATAATATTTTTAGGTGCCACTTCATCACGTAATTCGGGGGCAAGCTGCCCACGGCGCCAGCGATTACGAACAGCCACAGCCACCATACGTTTGGCTTGCTCTTGACCAATAATATATTTATCCAACTCTGCAACAATCTCACGGGGAGTAAGGGTAATCATGTAAACACCTCTAAATACAATTATTTTAATCATAATCTGTAAAAAACTTTACAGCAAAGGAAAATATAACCACGCTTTTATGATTTGCAATGCTTTTTCATCTACATTATGAAAGAGTCATGAACGACATTTTACAATGGAATACGCTTTACGGGCCACTCCTATTGTGTTTCGGCATAGGACTGCAAGCTTTTTTCTTTATAAAATTAAACTCTTCATTTATTTTTCCCTGCGTAGGCGCCCTATGCATAAGTTTCGTCGCCTTTATGGATAAAGACATTACGCTCTTTTTGGGACAGTTGGCTCTTCTTTTTCTACAATGGTGTTTACACAAAAAAGAATACTAGCATGCATCGTTTTTTTTCTTGTATCTGCCTTCTTGCCCTCGTGCTTTTCTTTGTGACAACCTTTGATATTTCTCAGCTCACCACAAAAGCATGGATGGACACCCACGTACGCCATCAAGGTATCTACGGTATGCTTGTATATGTGGCCTTGGTCACGGCGCTTACTGCCATGGGCATTCCACGTCAGCTTTGCAGTTTACTTGGCGGCTATGTTTTTGGCATGTGGTGGGGAACCCTTTTGGCCACCTTAGGTACAGCGTTAGCTTGCCTGCTGTGCTTTTCTTACGCGCGCTTTTTGGGGCAAACATGGCTGCAAAAAAAATACGGCCATAAACTCAGAAATTTCAATAGTTTTCTTTGTCAATCGCCCTTTTTACTTACTGTCGTTGTGCGCATTGTGCCCTTGGGCAGTAATTTTTTGACTAATTTTCTGGCCGGTATCAGCCCCATACCTGCTCTTGCTTTTCTTGGGGGCTCTACCTTAGGTTTTACCGTGCAAAATTTTATCTTTGCCACCATGGGCAGCGGCTTGCATCTTAATGAAAAGAATGAATTTCTACTCAGCGCAGTCTTATATATATTCTCGCTTTCCTTAGGTTATTGGATCTATCGGCGTTACAAAAAACATCAACACTGCCATGCAAAATAATATATCTATAGCCACAACCCACACTTTACTCATTGCGTTTTTTTCATGAACAATATACGTTGCCTACAATGTATTCACAGAAACTTTTTAAGCACGTTTTTACACAATCATATTCCCTATGCATAAAATTCTTTTCGCTTTCCTACTTTGTTTACTCAGCTTTTTGCCTCAAGGTCTCACGTCTTCCGTAGAGGCCGCCACAGCCCCTCCCGCAACACCGACGACCTCTCAAAGTGCACCTAAAGCGGCTGTACTTAGTGATGCAGAAGTACAAGCCCTTGAGGCAAAAGCTCAAAAAGCTTTTGCCGCGCAACAATACGCTCTTGCAGAAAAATTGTATTTTCAACTTTTTACCATTTATGAGCATAGAGACGGTACTACCCCCCCTCAAGTTCTACATATTTTTCGTCGTATTGCTGAGTGTGTAGCCGGTGTTGGAAATTATGCTGAAGCCGAAAAAATTTTACGAGAAACAGTAAAAACAAGTACAAAAAATTTAGGCGAAAACCACGAAGAGACTTTAAAAACGCAATACGCTTTGGCGCAAATCTTACTCACGCGTACAAAGTTTATTGAAGCATTGAAAGTTTTAAACCCCCTCTACAAGCAACAACTCGCCCTTTTAGGGGCTAAAGACAAAGCCACCTACACTACATTAACAACCTTAACGCGCACCTACTTTATTACAGGCTTTTTTAAACGAGCAGTGGAACCCCTAACCCATCTATTGCGTGTGACACCAGGCTTATTTGGTGAAAATCATGAACTTACCATACAAAGCAGATTACTCTACGCTTTGTTTTTAGATGCCACCGGCGACTATACCCTCGCCGTTGAGGTCTTATCTGCCGCCATTAAGCAAGCCATCACGCATTTAGGCACAAAACACGCCTTAACGTTTGAACTTTTTTCTGCTTTGGCCGCCGTATATGCCCATGCCGGAGAAAAAGATAAAGCCTTAAAACAATACAGCAATCTTGCCAAAAGACAGCAAGCTCTTTTTGATGAAAACCATCCACAAGTACTTAAAACACTGAGCGAGTTAGCCTACAGCCGTAGAACCAAAGAAAATCTTGCCCAAATTGAAGCAGAACTTACGACCATTGCCCAAAAACAAACAAAAATTCTTGGACCTAATCATTTAGATACGCTAACCACCTCAAAAAACCTAGCCCTTATCTATATGGATCAACGTAAATTTTCTAAGGCATCCAAGCTTATCGCAGAGTTATTGACAAAAGCCCCATTGTTTGGCGAGCACTCCCCCTTAGTGCTTGCTGCCTATGCTGCCATTGCGCAAGCCTTCTATGACAACGAAGAATTGGCTTCTGCCTTAAGAATCTATAAAACACTTCTCGGAAAACAAAAAACTGCCTTTGGAGAAGAAACTAAATCCATGCAAGCCACCGCAAGCATTATTGCTCAAATTGAAAAAGAAGCCAGCAGCAAGCCTGCGCCAGAAAAAGAAGTGCCGGCAGCCTTGCTTCAAGAAAAAAATGACGCCACAGCAATGATGAATGCCGGCAACAATACCAATGCCCTTATTCGTTTTGAGAATATTTATAAGCAATATCAAGAAATAATAGGAAAAAATGATCTTAGAACCCTGCAAGTGGCTCATACTTTAGCCAATTTGTACGAAATTGCCGGTGAATTAGATACGGCAGAAAAGCTTTTAGAGCAGCTTCTTCCACAATTTACAAAGCTTTTAGGGGAAAATCACACAGATACCCTCACCATTCGCTACAGCCTTCAACATATACACAGTGAACAAGGCTATCATAGAAATACCGTGGCAGAAACCAAGGCTATTTATGATCAACTACAAACAGCCCACGGCATCACGCATGCCGACACCTTTGCGCAAGGTATCAACTTGGCCGATGCCTATAACCAAGTAAAGGATTACAGCTCTACCATAGCCCTTTTAGAGCATAATATTCCCTTAGGAAAACAAGCCTTTGGAGAAAAAAACAAGCTTGTACTCATGGCAGAAATTCTTCTTTCTTCCACCTACAATAAAAGAGGTCAAGCTGACAAAGCATTGGAATTGCTCAATCCTATTTTGCATATTGTCACCACAGATGATGCACTCAAAAAGCAATTTTACATCGCCCTGTTCAAGATGTACGCGCATATTTATGCCCAAAAAGGTAAAAAAGAAGACAGCATTCGCTTTTACTTTAAAGCCTTACTGGAAGAAAATAAACATAATGGCAAATACCACCTTACCTTTTTAGAACTTTTGCGTGATATGACGCAAATTATGGCCACCACAGAAAGTGAACGCGTGCGCGCCTTTAAATACACCAACATCGGCATAGGACGCAGTCTTTTACAAAGGGAACCTAGCGACACATTATTTCAAACATTTTTTGATACCCTAAAGAATATTTCTCAGCAGACACAACAAGAAGAAACAGCTATTTTTTTTAGCAAAATGAGTATTCTTGCCTCAAAGGCGCAACGCCAGCGCAATGTAGGCCTTGAAAGAGAATATCAACAGACCTATCTGAATAGTCAGCTTTTTATTTATCATGAAGCCATACATTTACTGGCACAAGCAAAACGTACACAAGAAGCCTTTACTGTTTTGAATTTGCTTAAAGAATCAGAACTTGACGATGTAAGCTATCAAAAAATTGCCAATGAAACCACATTAAATCAATTTTTTACTCCGGTCGAAGCAAAAGCCTACAAAGAGTTTCTGGCATTTGCAAAAAAATTTAAAGCGCTTGGAGAAAAGCTCATCCCTTTAAATCGCCGTAAAGATTACCTTACCACACAAGAAATAGAACATCTTGACAGCCTCTATGCGCAAGAAAAAAAGCTGTTACAACAACTTTTAGCTTTTTTTGAGGGTTTGCAAGCACGCTTAGATATACAAAGTT
>CAYJHX010000159.1:0-5119 GCA_964369395.1 uncultured Desulfovibrionaceae bacterium | reverse complement strand
AATATTTGTATTTCAAGAAAAATAGTATATAAAATCTGTATTGCAATCTTTTTTTTATAGCTTTTTTCTTATCGAGAAAACACAAAGTTTTTTAGTGTACATTGAGCCAAGGCCTTTTGCAATGCTTCGGGTGAAATAGGTTTAAGCACATGGCTTTGCATGCCTGCTGCATAGCATTTTTCTATTTCTTCTGAAAGAATGTGGGCTGTTAAGGCCACAATAGGTACGGTATCAAAACGTGTGTCTTGGCGTATGCGCTCTGCGGCTTCTAGGCCATTCATGCGAGGCATTTGTACGTCCATTAAAATTATATCGTACGCATTTTTTTCTATATATTCTAGCGCTTCTAAGCCGTCACGGGCACAATCTACCTGACAACCAAGGCGCGAAAGTATTTCGAAGGCAATAAGGCTGTTAATTTCGTTATCTTCTGTAAGCAAAACCCGCAGACCTTCTGGAAGAAGGGGCAGAGGGGCTTGATCGGATGCAGAAGAAACATGTGCGTCCTGCTTTTGCAACGCTGTGTTACTTTGCTTACTGTTGGAGGTGGTTACGCCATGTTCTGTAAAGTTTTCTTCGGAATCGTTTGCAGTATTTTCTTGGGGCAACACAAAAGGAATGTGGCAGGTAAAGGTGGTACCTTTGCCCACAGAACTTTGCACGGAAATTTCACCGCCCATAAGCGCAATTAAATGATTTACGATGGCAAGTCCAAGCCCTGTACCGCCGTAGCGCCGCGTGTTGGAACTATCTGCTTGTGTAAAGAACTCAAAGAGGTGGCTTGCCTCTTGCTCAGACATACCAATACCACTGTCTTGTACAATTAAACGGAGCAATTGTTTATTAGTACTCTTTTTTGACGTGGCTGTATAGAGAGAAAAATGTACGCCGCCTTCTTCAGTAAATGTGAGAGCATTTTTAATAAAGTGTTGTAGGATTTGAGAAAAACGTAAAGAGTCACCCAAAAGTATAGGGGGGACATTGGCATCAACAAAACTGCGAAGAGTAATTCCCTTTGCTTTTGCTTGTTCTTGGTAACTTTGTGCAAGGTTTTCACATACTTCTTTGGGAGAAAATGGATGGTATTCTAGTTCTAGTTTTCCCGCTTCCAGTTTAGAAAAATCTAAAATATTATTGATTATGTCCAACAGTTTTTTAGAAGAAAAGTGAATTTTGTCTAAGTAATCATCAAGTTTAGGGTCTTTATTGTCTTGAATAGCCAAATTCGTCATGCCAATAATACCGTTTAACGGCGTGCGCAGTTCATGGCTCATGTTGGCTAAAAAACGGCTTTTGGCTTTGGATGATTCGCGCTCTAGTACTTGTTCGCGTTGTAAGCGCAAAGAATCACCAATATCAAGAGCAATAACAAGCTTTGCTTTGGGCACATCTTCCCACGCGATAAAACAATCAATGACCTTAAAATCTGCTTGTAAGTGGTCGCTGTGTAAATCCCAAATATGCACTTGGCCCGGAGGCGGAAGGATATCTATTTTACAAAACTCGCACGGACTATCAAAATTGAATATGACTTCATAGCATTTTTTATGTAGAGGTTTCTGATCGCCTACATAGTCGCACATAATTTTATTACAACATAGAATTTCGTGTTTTTCGGGATTAGATATGTACATGGGCAGAGGAAGAACATCTAAAAGCTCTTGTGTTTCTTCTTCTTTTTTCTTTAAAAAATAAATAGAGTTAAAGTAGTTAATAGCATTGTTGACAAGGTGCCCCAAGGTGATGACAGTACTTAACGTGTGTTGCACCCATTGTTCCACCTGTGTACATTGGTCCACACCCAAAAAAGCCGTGAATTTTCCGTGAGAGAAAAGCGGGACCATAATAAGGCCTTCAATACTTTGTCCTCTAAGAGTGGCTTTTCCTTCTTCACTAGGAAAAGTATTTGTAGATTCTATAATGTACGGACTTCCTGCTTCTAAGGTAGAAACCATGCCGTCTTGATATAAAACATCCTCAAGCTTACTGCCTTCGAGTAAATCTTCAAAAGGAGGTAAAGAGGAGTCAATCCAAGAAAAAGCATTTTTCCAATGATGTCCCGTATGCGTAAACACATATACTCTATGCACACCTAACACATGGCCAATATCTAGTAAGCTTTCTTGAATAAAGGTATCAAGATCGGTCACCATAAGCATGTTGCTGGAAAGCTTCATAAAAAGATCCAGAACATTTTGTGGGGCGGTTATGGCGGAAGATACTTTCTTATGCATAATAAAGCCTTCTAGTTTTTTTCACGCGAGAAAAGAAAGGGCGTATGTGTAAATGTATAAATAGTTTTGCGCAACTGTTCAGGAATAAAGGGTTTTGTAAGATGCTCTTGCATGCCTACTTGACGGCTTTTTTCGTGGTCTTGCACTTGGGCATGGGCAGACATGGCCACAATGGGTAAGGTATCAAAGGCCATTTGTTCTCGAATTCTTCGGGTTGCTTCCATACCATCCATATTGGGCATTTGTATATCCATGAGCACCAAATCGTATGTATGCTCTTTAAGCATTTCTAGAGCTATGCAACCATCAGTGGCGCAATCAACAATGCAGCCGTATTGTTGCAGCACTTCTGTGGCAACAAGAATATTAATTTCGTTATCTTCCACAAGAAGAATGCGCACGCCTGTAATATCAATCTCTTTTATATCTTGAGTATTTTTTTCTTGTGTAACAAGTTTCTCAGATCTTTGGGGTTTGGTGAGGGGAATATCGCAAATAAATGTAGAACCTTCTCCCCAGGTGCTTTGAACATGTACGCTACCCCCCATGAGTTCCGCAAGGCGTTGGACAATGGTAAGTCCAAGTCCCGTACCGCCATAGCGCCGTGTGGTGGAGGCTTCAGCTTGGCTAAACTCTTGAAAAAGCTTTTGTAATTGCTCTTGAGAAATGCCGATTCCTGTATCTCTTACCTGTAGACGTACGTATTGTACAGTATCAGTACTTTCTTTGGCAAAAGCCTCTAGATAGACGCCACCACTTTCGGTAAATTTAATGGCATTAGTTGTAAGATTTAAAAGAATTTGCAAAATACGCAGAGAGTCGCCTTCCAAAAAAGGAGGAAGAGCTTCATCTACAGAGCATTGCAAGAAAATATTTTTCCGATTTGCTTCGGTTTGTAAAATACCTTGGGTTTCAAAAATGATTTCTGTAAGGCTAAAGGGTCTATTTTCCAAGGTCATTTCATTATTTTCTATTTTTGAAAAATCAAGAATATCGTTAATAATATTTAAAAGATTGTTGGAAGAAATGTGTATTTTATCTAAATAAGAGGCCACATTTTCTTGTGTATTAGCCTTGCTGGCTAGATGGGTCATGCCAAGAATACCGTTTAAAGGGGTACGCAATTCGTGGCTCATATTGGCTAAAAAGTGCCCTTTTGCAAGGTTTGCTTCGCGTTCTAGCACTTGCTCGCGTTGCAAGCGCAAAGAGTCGGTAATGTCTATGGCTACAGAAAGCATAGCGTTGTCCACATGTTCCCAAGTCATATGCCGATCGATACTTTTATAGTCTAGCTGTGTTTTCGGGTCATGATAGTGCCAAATATGAGGAGGATCCCCTTTTTTTACAAAGTCACGCGGGCAAAAATCGCAGGGGGCATCATAGCCTCGAAAGGCTTGATAGCAGGGCTTATGATCTGCTTCGGAGATTTCGCAAAAAGTTTCCATAGCTTTATTAAAAAAGAGCACGGAATAATCATCAAGATTAACAATATAAATAGGAAAGGGGAAGGCATCAAAAAGCGCCTGTACGTGTTCCCTTTTTCGATGAATACGGCGTTGTGTTTGGAAATAGGCTCTGGCGTTATTGATGAGATTACCCAAAACAATAACAGTATTGATAGTTTTTTCCGACCAATTTTCTATCTTTTCACATTGGTCAATACCTAAAACGCCAATAATTTCGCCTGCAGAAAAAAGCGGTACAAGTATGAGAGATTGATTATTTTGTAATTCTAAAAAACCACGTATGGCATCATCGGTCACGGTAGAGGCGTCTTTTATGATGGCCGGTCTGCCTACCATAAGCGGGTAAAATAGCCCACCTTCTTTTGTCCAAGGAGAGTAGTCGGCATTTTGTAATGCATCTTTAAATGCTTCTACACCGGGGGCTACCCATTCGTGAGTGTTAGACCAAAGTTCACCATGATATTTAATGATATAGGCCCGACTTACATGCAAACTTTGGCCAATATCAGCCAAGGTTTTTTCTAAAAAGTGTTTTTCGCTTTTGGCTGTAAGGATATGTGCAGAAATACGCGCAAAAAGTTCTATGTGCTCTTTGTCGGGAGTAGATGCTGATGAATGTGCAGTGGTGTTGTGCATGAAAACTCCAAAATCAAAAGGATAAAATCACTTTTTGCGCAGAAAAATGCCTTTTGGCAAATAACACGTTATAGTATTGGGGAAGTATTTTGATAAATACGGAATATTTTTGTCACTAAAAGAATAAAGTTTTTTCAACTGCTTTGTATAAGTTACCCACTTTAAGCATATTGTCAATAGTTTGCAGGAGAGGCGAAAAGCATTTTCATTGTTCTTACAATGGAAGAAGGGGGAACTTCTTTAAGAAATTCCCCCTTCAAAGATTATATGTGTTTTTTTAGTCTTGCTGTGGTTGTACAGCAGTAAGACGAATGTTTACAGCTTGGGAACCCTCAGAAGAAAGCATAACTTCAGCGAGTTTTTCCACAATATCTTGGTCATAGGCGGAAGTATTTTCGCGTAAAATACTTAAGGCTTTATCCACGGGCAAGCTTGAGCGGAAAGCTCGCGGGCTGACCATGGCGCTGAAAGTATTAATGATACTAAGTACTCGTCCGTACAGGCTTATTTCTTCACCTTGAAGCTTTTTCGGAGATCCCGTGCCGTCCAGTTTTTCGTTCATTTGCAAAATAGCTGCAGGTACAGGCATACCAAAGTCGATGGTATTCAAAATATTATAAGCGTATTCTGGAATTCTTCCCAATTCAGCTTGTTCTTCAGAGGTCAGTTTTCCTGTTTTGGACAATAAATCTTTAGGCACAAAGATTCTACCAATTTGTGAAAGCACGGCGGCGGTGGTAAGTGTATCTTTGTCTCTGCCTTCTAAGGCCATTTCGTCGGCAA
>CAYJHX010000158.1:0-5158 GCA_964369395.1 uncultured Desulfovibrionaceae bacterium | reverse complement strand
GGCCTCCTTCCCCCACAAAAAATAGCCACAAGGAAAAACCATGAAAAAAATATACTTCTCTCTCTACTTCTTCTGCATTGCGCTTCTGCCTGCTTCTTTTGTTCTGGCAGAAAACCTAGAAATTTCTGTGCCTGCCGCAGCAGTGGGCAAGTACAAAGGCGGTGAATACGGCGATGGCTATTGGCTACTCTTTAACCAAGGGGGCGAAACACTGGCTTTGTTTTCGCCTAATATGAGCCTTAAAGAGTTGAAGGGACAAGAAGGCAAATCCATGCAAGTGCAATACGAATACAGCATGCTCTTTCATCCCGGCATGAGAGATTACGTGGTCATGAAAACTTTCAAATCTTTTACAGTATTGCCCAACTTGACAGCACAGCAGCTGCAAGCCTTAGAAAAGAAGCTGCTGGCGGACAAAGGCCCCAAACAAGCCCTTTTAGATGTGGGTGCCTATTATCAATACGGCTTACGAGGCATCAAAGCCGATATGGCGAAAGCTTTGGAGTGGTACGAAAAGATTGCCGCACTAGGTATACCAGAAGCCCTTGTGCGTGCTGGAGATTTACACATGGTACGTAAAGGCCCCGTGTTTAGTCACAGTGGAGCTCACGAAAAATACGTTCAAGCCGCAAAAGCTGGCTATACTCCCGCCTTTACGCGCCTTGGCGACACGATTTTATTAACCGAAAGTATGAGTAGCGTACCAGAAACGCAAAAAGAAAAAGAAGAGCGCAAGCAACATGCTCTCATATTTTACACCTTTGCCGCCAAGCAAAAAGACATAGACGCTCAAGCAAGGCTTATAGCCATGGATATTCCCCCCATTACCAAGGGTTTTATCAAGCCTCAAGGCCCCTGCCCTGATACACATTTAGGGAAAGCCACCATTCAAGGAAAATATGTAAAAACTACTCACCATAGCGACGATTCTGGTGGCTATTTAGGGTTTTTAGTGCAAGGCAATGACGGAAAAAGCTATGACATTGGTATTGGTCACGAAGAGCCCGTGGAATTCGTAGATATTAAGGCCGGAAATACCATTATTATTCCCTTTTATAAAGAGCAGCGACTTGATACCAATACCGGACTCTGCGTGGTGAAGCTTTTTCATGATGCCCAAGCAGTAAAAGGTTCGTATACTAAATAACACCCTGTAAGAAACCAACAGTAGAAAGGCGACAACAAGTACCATGTTGTTGATAGCTTTTTACAACAATTTTTCTCAACAGACTGATAGTACTATAGATATAGACACGTAAGGAATAAAACAAAGAAAACCAGCACATGAGGAGGAAACATGCGCAATAAACTTTTAATATTCTGTATTCTGACACTTTTTATGGGGTCAATAACTGTTTTGTTTATTGCCGAAGCAGAGGCTGCACGCAGCCGCAGTAGCGGTGGCAGTAGCCGCAGCTCTAAAGGCAGTAGCAGTCGTAGTTATTCCAAAAGCAGCAATTCTTCCAAAAGTAGTTATAATCGTAGTGTTGGATCTAGGGGCGCAAACCGTAGTACCACAAAATCTACTTTTTCCCCTTCCGGATATAAGCGCCCGGCAACCCTTGGTGGCATTGCTGCTGTAGGGGCCAGCGCCATACCCAGCACCTATTCTAAGCCGGGAAAGTTTTCACTCTTTTCTAAGAAAAAGAAAAAAAAGGGCTATGACGACGACGATGATTTTGATGATGCTTTCATCGGAACAGCTTTAGGTTTTGGCGCAGGAAGTATCCTTGGCTTTTTGCTCTATGATGAAGACGAAGAAGACGCTGAAGAAGGCAGCGAATCAGGCGGCTTTATGTTGTTTTTCCTATGGATTTTTCTCATTATTGCTATTAAGCTAGCACGTTCGTACTTTAAGAAAAAGCGTACGGCAAACGGCCGTTTAGAAAGAAAATTAAAGAAGGCAAACGACAGAAAAGGGGAAGCAGCATGTTAAATTTCCTAAAAAAAATCGTGAGTTTTTGTTTTTTCTACCTTTTTCTTCCCATAGCCATTATAGCTGCATTGACACTTATCCCTTGGAAACCCGAGCAGGATTTGCGCCATGCGGCAGCAGCTGGGGATGTGGCGCTCATCCAAAAACTTATCGCCGCCGGTGAAGATATTAATGTTAATACCAATACAGGCCCGTGGACACCCATAGCCTACGCGGCAGAGCGTGGCCATATTGAAGCAGTAAAAGAGTTGCTCAAACACAAGCCCACCTTCTATTTAACACCGTTGGTGGCAGCAGCCAGCAATGGGCACAAGGCTGTGGTAGAGCTTCTTTTACAAGATGCGCAGTATTTGTCAGAGCTCCGCAAGAAAAATACGGAACTCTATGAAGTTTTTAAGGGCGCCGCCAAAGACGATAATATAGCAATGCTGGAATTTTTGTATGCAAACCCACTCTTACAAAAGGCGCCCGACGCCCTAAATGAAGCCTTGGTGGAAGCAAGCCTTAGGGGACAAGAAAAAGCCGTAGATTGGCTTATTGCCAAGGGGGCCAATATTCAGTACGCCGCCTTCCCAGACTATTATACACCGCTCATGATGGCCGTGGCCACCAATAATGAAGCCTTGGTGAAAAAATTCATCGACCTTGGTGCCAATACCCAAGCAAAAACATTCGAATTAAGTGAAACCGCTCTTTCTGTAGCCACAGAAAGGGGATATACCGCCATCGCAAAATTACTCCAAGATGCCGAGGCCAAAAAGTAGCCCATTCCAAAAGAAACCTCTGCATAATTTCCTGTGCAGAGGTTAAAAAAAAGGAAGAGCTGCAAAGGAGAACACCATGCTACCTCAAAAACATTCTTTCGCCACCTTTGTCTTTTGCTTCAGCCTAATAAGTCTCGTTGCATTATGGCAAAGCCCTGCCAAAGCCAACACAAGCCCCAATTATGGCATCTATGCATCCACCATTCTCGCCTATGAAAAAGAATGGGGGCTTATGACATTTAATAAAATCAAAGACATGGAACTGTATGACGTATGGGGCGTGCCCCACATTCAAGTGACAGACTTAAATAATGACGGCATACGCGAACTTCTCTTAGTGCGTATGGACAGAGAAAGCGCTGAAAGTGGGCAAATCACCTCGCCTAAAAGCGTTGCACTGCAGGTCTTTACCCTAGACAAGGGCAAATATATCAAACATCTTGGAGCTTTTCCCCTTTTACGTGCTGGACTTTCGGCCACAGTGCAAGTGGCCACGGTGGGGCAAAAAAAATATATCATCAGCGGTGATGCTTCCGATGCTACATCTTGGCACAAGATTTTTTGGGAGCTTACCCCCACAGGCTTTGTAAAGGCCAAAACCTTCACCTCAGCCTATACCAATCAAGTACATTTTGCCATAGACGATAAAGAGGCCAACGAGGCCACCTTTACCGCCGAGCACAAGCAATGGACACAAGATGTGCTTAGTGTGGTCATAAGCAATGGCACCTTCAAAGCTATTGAAGATCTTGATGCCCAAAATACCAAAGAGCGACAAAAACTTGCCAACTATCCTACCGTAGACGGCGTGGGCCCTGCTGCTATTTTTAACAATGGACGTTTTCTCATTTTAGAAGATATGCCCAAAAATGCGCAAGAAAAAATGCTGGTGCAATATTTTCAAGCCTATACCAATAGTAATTTCACCAAACTCAAAAACATGATTGTGCCCATTGATGACCCTCTATGGAGCCTTGATGTGGAGCACATGGAAAAACGCATTGCCCAGAAGCACTATATTCCTGGGTATATTATCGAAAAAATAAATACGGTACCTGCCGATCAAGCCGGACACCAAACAGTACTCTTGTTAGAAAATGCCATGCCCATTCTTAAAACACTCAATCTGCACGAACATGTTTTTGTGCGTGCCATTGTCAATGAAGTAAAGGATTTTACACACACGACCTTTGCCCCGCAAGTATGCTATGGAACCTATAATTTTTGGGGACTCTTTGGTAAAAAAGATGCACAAGCCCCATGGAAAATGTACGCCCTCTTCACCGACCATATTCTTTATCCGCATATGCATGCTAACCCCTTTGCCGTGAAATTTCTGGGCTATAAAAACGATTGGCAAGGCATGCCCGATTTGGCACCCTTTTACACGGATAAAGAACTTGCCACCATCAATCACAATGATTTTGGCGGCGAAGAAATGTATGTGGTACGCAATAAATTTGGCGGCGAAACCAAGGCTTATGAAGCGGTGATTACCGATGATGGGCAGTTGCAAGCTGGGCGCCTTTTACACACCTACAAGCCCGGAGAACTGATGTTCTTTACTTGCAATGTCAGCGATATTCGCCCCAATGTGATTTTACGCTATGTGGCCCCCTACGGCGCGGTGTATGACTATACGCCCAGTATCAGCCTCAAAGACGGTAGCGTGAATTACGACCCTTACGGCGAAGCAGAAAGCACTAAGAAAGATCGCGGAAATTCTATACAAGTATTTTAGAGCATGTTCACATAAACGCTTTTTGGTTATCTCTACGTCAAATTTCATGCGCTTTTTCGGTCAAATACCAGAAGAGTATATTCCCTCAAAGCGCATTTATTTTCCTTGATATAACTCAAAAATTCATTTTATGTGAACACACTCCAGTAGGCAATGTAGTAGCGACACACAAGCAGTTTGACGTTTTTGCACTGACGACGCAGATTGCTGATTTTCAACAACCTGTTAACTCTCACTATAAAGGAGATATGCCATGTTACACCATTTTTATAAGCCCACAGTATGGGTTGCCACCTTTGCTTTGCTCTTCATAGGTTGCTTTACAACGCTTTCACTGGATGAAAATGCCCATGCAGCCACCAAGGACATTAAAATGTACGATATGTCCAAAGCTCCCAAAGCTTTGCAAGGCGTATCCGTTCCAGATTTTTTGGCCTTTGTAAGTGGTAATACAGAATTAACACCGGCAACAGCCTTACATAAAGGCTATTTTGCCTCCGGCGATAATATGCGCGAATTTTTTCTTGGAGCAGAATATCTCCCCAAATACGGACCAAAACTATCGTCCTATTTAAACTTTCTTGAGAGACAAGGTTTTGTATTTAAATCGGGCTGGGAAGGTTTTTATACCCTTGAAAAGAACATCAATGGTACCTATGTGCAACTTATTGTGGGAAGCTATATGACAGATATTGAAGGCATAGGTGTTATTATTTC